>CAZDYI010000104.1:0-1767 GCA_964509765.1 uncultured Gammaproteobacteria bacterium | reverse complement strand
TGCCACTGGTGCCACGTGATGGAGCGCGAGTCGTTCTCCGACGGCTCGATAGCCGAGAGCATGAACAGCGGCTTCGTCTGCGTGAAGGTCGACCGCGAGGAGCGGCCGGACCTCGACAAGACCTACCAGCTCGCGCACTACCTGCTGAGCAGGTCGACGGGCGGCTGGCCGCTAACCGTCTTCCTCACGCCGGAGCAGGTCCCGTTCTTCTCGGGGACGTACTTCCCGCCCGAGCCGCGCGGCGGGATGATGTCGTTTCCGGTCCTGCTGTCCCGTGTGAGGGCCGCCTGGGACGGGCGCCGCGAGGAGATCGGCGAGCAGAACGGCCGGATCCTGGAAGCCCTGCGGGCGATCGACAGCCAGGCGACGGGCGGCAGCGTTCCCGGACCGGACGCCTCGCACAGGTGCGCAGGCCAGCTCGCGTCGTCGTTCGACCTGGACAGCGGCGGGCTCGGCAAGGCGCCTAAGTTCCCGCAGGTCCCGTCGCTGCGCTTTTCGCTTGCCGCGCTCGCTCGCGGCGAGGAGTCGCTGCGGCCCGGCCTCGAGCGCACGCTTTCGGCGATGGCGAGCGGCGGGCTGCACGACCACGTCGGAGGGGGCTTCTTCCGCTACTGCGTCGACCCGCTATGGGACATCCCGCACTTCGAGAAGATGCTCAGCGACAACGCGCAGATGCTCGAGCTCTACGCGGGGGCCGCAGCCTTGCTCGAAAGCAAGGCGCACCGCCAGGTCGCGCACAGGACCGCGGAGTGGATGCTCAGCGAGATGCGAGCGGAAGGGGGCGGCTTTCTCACCGCGATCGACGCCGACAGCGAGCACGAGGAGGGCAAGTTCTACGTCTGGACCCAGGAGGAAATCGAGGCCGCCGCGGGCAAGGACGGGCTCGAGGCGCTCAGGTCCTCCTACAACGTCGACGCCGGCCCCAACTTCGAGGGCAAGAGCCTGCACGTCCACCAGGGGATCGGGTCCGCGTACGCGCCGCCAGGCGAGGCCGAGTCCGCGGCGCTTGCCGCGCTTCTTGCGGCAAGGCGCAAGCGCGTGGCGCCGTCGGTCGACGACAAAGTGCTCGCCTCGAACTGCGGGCTTGCCGCCCACGCGCTGGCGCGCGCGGGAGCCATGCTCGGCGAGCGCGCGTGGGTGGAGGCCGCCAGGGATGCAGTCGCGTTCGTCGACCGCAACATGGACGTCGACGGCGTAATGCGCACAGCGTGGCGCGACGGCGAATGCTCGGACATCCCCGCGTTCCTTGACGACCACGCGCTTTTGCTCCGCGCGAGGATCGAGTTGCTGTACGACGGCTGCTCCGGGGATGACCTGAACGCGGTCCTTGACGCGGCGGACCTGCTGCTGGACCTGTTCGACGACGAGGAGGGCGGCCTGCTGTTCAACGCCAAGGGCGCGCCCTCAACCATCCGCGACATCCGCAGCTGCGACGACGGGCCTGTCCCGTCCGGCAACGGCGTAGCCGCGGCAAGCCTGCTCGCGCTCGGCTGGATGGCAGGCCGTCCGGACTATCTCGAGCGCGCCGAGGCGATCGTCGCCGGCTTCAGCGAGCAGCTTGTGCAGGCCCCGGCGCATGCGCCGACCATGGCGCTTGCCCTCGACGACATCCACAGGACGCCGGCGGTGGTCACCGTCGCGGGCGAAGCGGATGAGGTTCGGCGGTGGAGCGAGGGCCTTGCGGCCGAGCGTGTCGCAGGCATCAGCGTCCTCACGCAGCCTGACGGAGCCGAGGTAGCGAACGAGCTCGCCAAGCCGGCGCCGGAA
>CAZDYI010000103.1:0-3253 GCA_964509765.1 uncultured Gammaproteobacteria bacterium | reverse complement strand
CGTCGCGGCCTGGGCGCACCGGAGGGTGCTCGGCCCGCTGCGCGAGAGGATAGGCTCGGGCTGATCAGGCCTTGACGGCCGGCCGCTCCCTTCCCTCGGTGAGCGGGCGGGTCCTGCCGGCGCGCTCAATGCGCGCGTTCGCCTCGCCCTCCTCGTTCGCGGCGCCGACCGCATCAGACCAGCCGCCGGCCTCGTCGCGGACGATCCCGGCCAGGAAGTCGACGTGCTCCGGGTCGTCGTTGAGCGCCGGGATGTAGGAGAACCTCTCCCCGCCTGCCCCGAGGAACGCCTCGCGGTTCTCGCCGGCGATTTCCTCGAGGGTCTCGAGGCAGTCCGCGGCGAACGCCGGGCAGATCACCTGCAGGTCCTTGACGCCCTTGCCCGGCAGCTCCCTCATCATCTCGATCGTGTACGGCTGGAGCCACGGGTCGCTTCCGAAGCGGGACTGGAACGAAACCGCCCACTGCCGCTCGGGGATCCCCGCGGCCTCGGCGGCCTCGCGGGCGGTGCGGTGGCACTGGCAGTGGTACGGGTCGCCGTTCTCGAGCGCCGCGAGCTGCGTTCCGTGGAACGAGAACAGCGTCAGCTGCGGCT
This sequence comes from uncultured Gammaproteobacteria bacterium, assembly GCA_964509765.1. GTDB lineage: Bacteria > Pseudomonadota > Gammaproteobacteria > Tethybacterales > Tethybacteraceae > CAZDYI01. Next base: position 2,659 of record CAZDYI010000103.1, on the reverse strand, counting down.
CGCCGTTCTCCTTCCGGTGCCTCGCGATCGACCCCGCAAGCGCCTTTGCGTAGCCGGGCCTGTCGCAGTAGCCCGAGACGAACCTGACGTGCGGGACCCAGCGCCAGCCGGAGAGCTCGCGGGAGACGGAGTCGAACACCGAGCCGACGGTGCTCGCCGCGTACTGCGGGTAGAGCGGCAGGACCAGCATGTGGGTCATGCCGGCGTCGGAGAGCCTGCGCAGCGCCGACGGGATCGACGGCTCGCCGTAGCTCATGCCGACCTCGAAGTCGACCGGCAGGTCCTTGAGCTTTTCCGCGACCGCCTTCGCCTGGCGCCTCGTGATGGCGATCAGCGGCGAGCCGCCGTCGGTCCACACCTCCTTGTACGCCTTGGCGCTCTTCGGCGAGCGGAACGGGACGACGGCGAGGTTCAGGATGGTAAGCCACAGCCAGCGCGGCTCCTCGATCACCCGGGTGTCGGAGAGGAACTGCCGCAGGTAGGGCCGCAGCGCCGAGGCGGTCGGCGCCGCCGGCGAGCCGAGGTTGGCGAGCAGGACGCCGATCCTGCGCTTGCGCTCGTGCGGCCGGTCGGTCCTGCCCCGGTAGCGCGGCCTGCCGAGCGTCACGCCGCCCCTTCCCTCGAGTCGAGCCAGTCGCGCGCGACCGCGGCGGTCAGCCTGGAGTCGCTTGCGATCGCGTGCGCGTCGAGCTCGTCCATCGCCGCCGACAGGCTGGCCATGTCGCGCGGCAGCCGCTCGACGAGGACCTTCGCGACGGCCTCGGGCATCAGCCGGCCAAGCCTAGAGGCGTGGCTGCAGATCGCGTCGCAAAGCTCGCCGTCGTCGAGCGGGGCGAGCTGGAAGCAGGGCAGCTCCTGGAGCCTGGTCCGGACGTCGGTCCGAACGCCGAGCGTCGCCGGCGCCTCGGGGCCGGTGACCAGCAGCGAGACCTGTGCGTCGCCCTGCAGGGAGCGGCGCAGGGTCTCGAGCAGCCACTGCATCGCGTCCGGCTCGAGGTCCCCGACGTCGTCGACCGCGGCGAGCGCCGGCCCGCCGCCGACTTCGCCGCCGGGCTCGAGCAGCCCGACGCCGTTGCGCCGCGCCTCGTTCTCGGCTGCGCGGGCGAGGTGGGTCTTGCCGCTGCCGGCCGGCCCCCACAGGTAGGCGCTGGTCTCGCCGCAGGCTGCCTTGCGCGCGGCGAGCACGGCCCCGGCGAGCCGCGGGCCGTGGATGAAGCCGCCGAACTCGCAGGCGAGCCGCGGGCCCTGCAGGTCAAACAGCATCCGGTCCGTCCCTGCCGGTGAGGGCGGGCGCGTGGTGGCGCCACAGGGCGAACGCGACCGCCGCGGCCGGGATCGCGATGAGCATCCCCGCGAAGCCGAACAGCGAGCCCATCACCGACAGCGACAGCAGCACCGACACCGGCCCCAGCCCGGTTCGGTCGCCGACGATCTTCGGCGTGAGCCAGAAGCTCTCGACGGAGGTGCCGACGCACATCGCCGCGAGCGGCAGCAGGACGCCGCCCCAGGACTGGAAGTCGATCAGGGTCACGACCGCGACGAGCACGAAGCCGACCAGGAATCCGATGAAGGGTATGAAGCACAGCAGGCCCGTGACCACCCCGATCGCGATTGCGAACGGCGTGCCGGTGACGAGCAGCAGCGCGCTGTAGACGACGGACATCAGCAGCATCACGGTCACCTGGCCGCGCAGGAACTCCGACAGGGTGCGGTCGGCGATCGAGGCGACGTCCGTGACCGCCGGGAGGAGCGTGGTCGGGATGTTGCGCGCGGTCGCGCCGATGATCCGGTGCCAGTCGCGCATCAGGTAGAAGGCGACGAGCGGTGTGATCACGAGCGTCGCGAGGAAGCCGAAGGCGGCCCCGAGGTTGCGCCCGAAGGCAGCGAGGAACTCAACGACCTTCTCGCCCGCGGCGCCGAAGGAGACCTTGTCGGCGATCGAGGCCAGGCCGTCTCCTGACAGCAGGTCGTCGGAAAGCCCGGGGACCTTGTCGGCGAGCCAGTCCCAGGCTGCCGAGAGCGCCTCGGGCACCTCCCGCGCGACCTCGATCGCCTGGGCGATGAGTATCGGCAGCAGCGCAAGCGGCAGGAGCAGGATCGCGACCATCAGCACGGCGAGGACCGCGCAGGTCGCGCCGGTGCGGCCGAGGCCCTTCTTGGCGAGCCTGTCGACCAGCGGCACGCCCATGTAGGCGATGACGACCGCGATCAGGAAGGGGGTGAGCGCCGAGGAGGCGGAGTACAAGAGCGCGACCAGCGCCGCGGCGAGCGCGAGCCATGCGGCCATCTGCCACGGGGTTGGGGCGCGCCCTTCGCTTCCTTCGGCCATGGCGGTGCGTAGAATTTGAGTTTAAGTCAAGCAGGGATGGCGGCCTCCAAGCGTTACAGGGCAGCGGGGGTCGACCAGGGCGCCGCAGACGGCTTCGCCGAGGCGCTGCGGGCGACGGTCCGGCAGGGAAAAAACACGACGGCCGGGATCGGCTCGTTTGCCTCTGCGGCGGAGGTTCCGGCAGGCCTAGAGCGCCCGGTCGTCGTCTCGGCCTGCGACGGAGTCGGCACCAAGACGATCCTGCTCCGCGAGGCCGGAAGGCTGAAGACGGCGGGCCGCGACCTCGTCGCCGCCTGCGTCAACGACGTCGCCTGCGCAGGAGCCCGGCCG
>CAZDYI010000102.1:0-12789 GCA_964509765.1 uncultured Gammaproteobacteria bacterium | reverse complement strand
GCGTCGTGCGCCTTCGCGTGGTCGCCGGTGAGGAAGTTCATCTTGGGCGAGCCGATGAAGCCGGCGACGAAGACCGAGTTCGGGTGCTCGTAGAGCTCCTCCGGCGTCCCGACCTGCTCGACCACCCCGTCGCGCAGCACGGTGATCCTGTCGGCGAGCGTCATCGCCTCGACCTGGTCGTGCGTGACGTAGACCATCGTCGTGTGTGACATCTGCCGGTGCAGCGACGCGATCTCGAGCCTGGTCGCCACCCGCAGCGCGGCGTCCAGGTTCGACAGCGGCTCGTCGAACAGGAACACCCGCGGGTCGCGGACGATCGCCCGGCCGATCGCGACCCTCTGGCGCTGCCCGCCCGAGAGCTGCCGCGGCAGGCGGTCGAGCAGCTCGGTGATCTGCAGCATCTCGGCCGCCTTCATCACGCGCTCCTTCATCTCGTCCTTGCCCTGTCCCGCGAGCTTCATGCCGAAGGCGATGTTGTCGAACACCTTCATGTGCGGGTAGAGCGCGTAGGACTGGAAGACCATCGCCACCCGGCGCTTGGAAGGCGAGATGCGGGTGACGTCGTCGTCGCCGAAGTGGATCGAGCCCTCGCTGGTCTCCTCGAGGCCCGAGATCAGGCGCAGCAGCGTCGACTTCCCGCAGCCGGACGGGCCGACGAAGACCATGAACTCGCCCGACCTGATCTCGAGGTCGATGCCCTTGATGACGTGCGTGGTCTTGAACGTCTTGTGCACTTCCTTGAGCACCACCTTTGTCATCTTCCTTTCTCCCTAGCCCTTCACTCCGCCCGCCGTCAGCCCGGCGACTATCTTGCGCTGGAACACCAGCACCAGGATCACGAGCGGGACGGTCACGGTCACCGACCCCGCCATGATCGTCCCCCAGGGGATCTCGTACTGCGACGAGCCCGACAGCAGCGCGATCGCGACGGGAACGGTCCTCGTCTCCTCCTTGGAGACGAACGTAAGCGCGAAGAGGAACTCGTTCCAGGCCGCGATGAAGGCGAGCAGCCCCGTGGTAACCAGCGCTGGCCACATCAGCGGCATGAAGACCTTGGTGATCACCTGCCAGGGGGTCGCGCCGTCGACTATCGCCGCCTCCTCGATCTCGACCGGCAGGTCGCGCATGAAGGTAGTGAGCACCCAAACGGTGAACGGCAGGGTGAAGATCGTGTACGAGAAGATCAGAGACCACGGCGTGTTGTATATGCCGAGCGCGCGGATCACCTCGAACAGCCCCGCGAGTACCGCGATCTGCGGGAACATCGAAACCGACAGGATCGACAGCAGCAGCGCCGACCGGCCGCGGAAGCTCACCCGCGACAGCGCGTAGGCCGCGGAGACCGCGATCAGCAGCGAAAGGACCACCACCATCGTCGCGACGAAGACGCTGTTGAGGATGTTCAGCCCGAACGACCCCTGCTTGAAGACGTCGACGTAGTTCTCGAGCGTAAGCGCCTTCGGCAGGTAGTCGACCTCGTACAGGGCGGTCCCCTTCTTGAAGCTCGTGATCACCGAGTAGTAGAACGGGAACACGGAGACCACGACGATGAACGCGACCAGCGCGTAGAACGCCGCGACCTTGTACCAGGGCTTGCGCATCAGCGCTTGCCCCCCTCGAGGTCCACCCTGCCGAGCCAGATGTACAAAATCGCCATCGCCCCGATGATCAGAAACAGCAGGGTCGACTGCGCCGAGCCGTAGGCGAACTTGTCGAAGTCGATCAGGTTCTCGCGCGCAATCACCGACATCGTCTTGGTCGCCTTCGAGTTCGGCGTGAGCACGTAGATCAGGTCGAAGATCCGCATCGCGTCAAGCAGGCGGAAGATCCCCGCGACCATCACCGCCGGCCACACGAGCGGCAGGGTGATCTTGAAGAAGGTCTTGACCGGGTGGACGCCGTCGATCTCGGCGGCCTCGTAGATGTCCTTGGGGATCAGCTGCAGGCCCGCGAGGATCAGAAGCGCCATGAACGGGGTGGTCTTCCAGATGTCTACGATCAGCACCGCGGTCATCGCGGTGTCCGCGCTCGCCGTCCAGGCGATCTTCTCGTCGATCAGGCCTACCCGGAGCATCATGTCGTTGATGATTCCGAACTGGTCGTTGAGCATCCAGCCCCACATCCGCGCCGAGACGATCGTCGGTATCGCCCAGGGGATGAGCACCGCTGCGCGCACCAGGCCGCGGCCCTTGAACTCCGCGTGCAGGACCAGCGCGACGATCATCCCGAACACCGCCTCCCAGAACACGGAGACGACCGAGAAGTAGACGGTGTTCTTGACCGCGTTCCACCACGCGGGGTCCGCGAGGACGCCGGACCAGAGGACCTTGCCGCTCTTTAGCTCGCGCCAGCTCAGGTAGTTCTTGAGCCCTATCCACTCGCCGCCCTCGAGGTTCGTAAGCGAGGTGTTCGTGAAGCTGAAGTAGATCGTCCGCAGGAGCGGCCACCCCGCCACGATCAGCAGGGCGACGATCATCGGGACGAGGAACAGCCGCGCTGCGCGCAGCCGCTCCAGCCGCAGGTCGGAGGAGGCCTGCAGGACGAAAAGGCCCTTCAGGCGAAGGGCCGCTCCGTTCATCCGGTGTTGGGGGAAGGCGCCATCAGGCTGTGCCGGGACCGCGCTTCCCCTGAGGCGCGGTCCCGGATCCGGTTCAGCCGGACGTGAGGCCTACCAGGTCTCGCCGCCCTTGAGGTCCTCGAGGCGCGCCTCGAGTATCTCGAGGTTGTCGCTCGCGGAGCCGTTGCCGGACAGCGTGTCGTGCACCGCGCTCCAGAACAGCGAGGAGACCTCGTTGTACTTGACCTTGGTCGGCGCCGACGGGCGCGGGACGGCGTTGAGGAACACATCCTTCCACCGCGGGATGATCGGCTGCTCGCGCTTGATGTCCGGGTCGTCGTACAGCGAGACGATCGTCGGCAGGTTCGAGTTCTGCATCGCCCGGGCCTTCTGGAACTCCTTCGATCCCATGAACCTCACCAGGCTGATGGCCGCGTCCGGGTTCTTGGAGTACTTCGACACCGAGAGGTTCCAGCCGCCCAAGGTGGCCGCCGAGCGCCCGCCGGGCCCGCTGCTCGGCAGCGGGGCGACGTCGAACTTGCCCTTGATCGGCGAGTCGTCGCTGTTGCCGAGCGAGAAGGCGTACGGCCAGTTGCGCATGAACACCGAGTTGCCGAGCTGCCAGACGCCGCGGGACTCCTCCTCCTGGTAGGCGAGGACGCCCTCGGGGGCGATGGTCCCGACCCAGCCCTTGGCGGTCTCGAGCGCCTGGGCGGCCCTCGCGTTGTTGACCGAGATCGTTCCGTCGGGCTCGACGATCTGCCCGCCGCCGTGGGACATCACCCACTCGAGCGCGTCGCATGTCAGGCCCTCGTAGGCGTTGCCCTGGAAGACGAAGCCCCACATGTCACCGTTGCCGGCGGCGCGCTCGGCGTCCATGATTTCCTTGGCGGTCGCGGCCATCTCGTCCCATGTGGACGGGACGGACTTGCCGTGCTTGTCGAGCAGGTCCTTGCGGTAGTACAGCGCCGGGGCGTCGGTGAACGCCGGAAGCGCGACGAGCTTGCCGTTGACGGTCTGCGACTCGATGATCGACGGGAAGTGGTCGCCGACGACGTCGCGCATGTGGTCGGTCAGGTCGACGAACTGGTCGGCCAGCTGCGGCGCCCAAATCACGTCGACCTGGTAGACGTCGACGTCGTCGTTGCCTGCGGCGAGCCACTGCCGGTAGAGGCCGAACTGGTCGGTCGTCGACGACGGCATTGCGACCAGGTTGACGGTGTGGCCCGTCTCCTGCTCCCACTTGGCCAGCTCGCGCTCTAGAAACTCGAGGTCCCTCCCCGTCGAGCCGGAGACCAGCGACACCTCTGCCGCCTGCGCCCCGAGCGACGCAACGGCCATGCCGGCCACCAGCATCCTGCTGATGTTGTTCTTCATGTTTTTCCTCCGTTTCGATGCATAGTTGAAATCCTGCATCGGGGCATAGTTTACCGCAAGCGGCCGGAAATCCGCGCAGAGCCCGCTACCGGGGCAGCCGCAGGGCCGCGCCCTTGCCGTCGGACTCGAACGCCGCGTCAAGAACCTCCTGCAGGGCCGCAGCGTGGGCGAAGTCGGGCTTGCCCTGCGTCCCGTCCCTGACGCAGGAGGCGAACCTCTCCATCATGGTGGGCACGGGCGAGGTCTCGACCTCCTTCCAGTCCTCGCCCTTCATGCCGTCGCCGAGGCAGGCCCTGATGCTTTCCGCGTCCCCGCCGCCCATGCCGTGGTCGACGGCAATCCCGCCGCAGTCGCCGTGGACCCGCACCCGGAGCATGTTGACGTGCCCCGAGGCGAAGCGGGTCGCATGCACGACCGCAAGCGCGCCGCCGTCCATGCGCGCGGTCATCGCGAAGCTGTCGTTGGCGTCGAGCTCGTACTCGCCGATCCTGTTTCCTTCGGCCTTGTCGAAGGTCTTGAGCATGCACGAGACCTCGGCGACCGACGAGCACGAGGCGTGGCACGCGAAGTCGAGGATGTGCACGCCGACGTCGCCGAGCACGCCGAGCGAGCCGTGCTTGGTCGACAGCCTCCATAGCCAGGTCGGCTCGGTCCGCCAGTCGCCCCACTTGTCCTGGGCGAGCCAGCTCTGCAGGTAGGCGGCCTCTATGTGCCGCACGGTCCCTATGGCGCCGTCGCGCACCATCTCGTGCGCCTTGGCGAGCGCGGCGCTCCTGCGGTAGGTGAAGTTGACCATGTTCACCGTTCCGGCCTTGGCCGCGGCCTCGGCCATCTCCTTTGCGTCCCTTGCGTTGGGGGCGAGCGGCTTCTCGCACAGGACGTTCCTGCCGGCGGCGAGCAGCGGGATCGCCGCGCCGTGGTGGGCGCTGTCGGGCGTCACCACGCAGGCCGAGTCGAACTCGCCCCAGCCCAGCAGCTCCTCGACGGAGGCGAACTTGTTTCCGATCCCGAACTCGCCGCAGAACGCCTCGAGTGTCTCCTGCCTGACGTCGACCCCGGCGACGACCTCGACGCCGTCGATCCCGGAGAACGTCCGGGCATGCTGCTTGGCCATCATGCCCGTGCCGACGATCGCGAGCCTCACTTGCCGAAGCCCCCTTCCGGGCCGGAGCTCTCCGGCGCCTGCTCCCAGGGGACGTTCGGAGCGGCGGAGGGCTCCTCGATCGCGGGCTGCGCGCTGCGCGCCCAGCGCACCGCGTTGGCGAGCACCCTGCGGACGTTCGCGTCGCGGTAGGTCGGGTAGGTCTCGTGGCCGGGCCTGAAGTAGAAGACCTTGCCCGCGCCGCGGCGGTAGGTCAGGCCGGAGCGGAACACCTCGCCGCCCTCGAACCAGGAGACGAAGACGGTCTCAGCCGGCTCGGGCACGCCGAAGGGCTCGCCGTACATTTCCTCGTGCCCGAGCTCGAAGCTCGGCGGCAGTCCGGCGGCGATCTCGTGGCGCGGGCTGGTCACCCACAGCCGCTCGCGCTCGCCGACCTCGCGCCACGAGAGGTTGCAGGGGCTGCCCATCAGGCGCTTGAACGGCTTGGAGAAGTGGGCGGAGTGCAGGAATACCGCGCCCATGCCCGACCAGACGCGCTCGACCACCCGCTCGACGGCCTCGTCGCCGACGTCGCCGTGCGCCATGTGCCCCCACCACAGGATCACGTCCGCCCATGAGAGGCTCTCCTCGGTAAGGCCGTGCCCGGGCTCCCCGAGGGTCGCGGTCCTCGCCTCGATCCCGCCGGCCTCCTCGAGCCCCTCGGCGATGCAGGAGTGGATGCCGTCGGGATAGACCTTACCGACCCTCTCGTCCTTCCTCTCGTGGATGTGCTCGTTCCACACAAGTGCCTTGACCGGTTCCATGGCTGCTTCCTCGAACGGGGTGAAACCGGATTGTAATTCCGTTGCGCGACGAAAACGCCGCTCGGGGGGGATTCCTTGAAATAAACTGAATCGCCTTGAGCCAAGCCGAGCCGGAACCACAGGTCGCGACGCCGGGCGCCGGCGCCGCGGGCCTTGCCGCGGTTGAGCTCCATGCAGGGAAGCCCAGGCCGGCTGACGGGGGCGTTGCGCTTCAGACCTCAGCCGGCGAGCTTGTCTTGGAGTGTTGGGAAAGGGGTGTCCTCAGGGTAAGGATCGGACAGGCAGAAGGCTTCGACTACGGCCTGGTCGGCAAGCCTGCCGACCCGCAGGAGGCAACCGCAGAACCGAACGGCGATGCGCACGAGGTGCGCGCCGGCGGCTTCCGAGTGACGGTGCGGCCGGATCCGCTGGCGCTCGAGATCGATTTCGAGGGCAGGCGCCTGCTGTCGCCGCCGACCGACGGCCACTTCACGAGGAGGCACCGCATTCCGCCTTTCGAATTCGGCGGCGGCGCGCACTCCGTCGCATTCGACCTCGGCGACCTGGAGCGCCTGCACGGCACCGGCGAGCAGTGGGCGTCGCTGGACCTGCGCGGTCAGCAGGTGGACAGCTACAACGAGGACAGCCTCGGCGGCAACGCATCGGAGTCGTACAAGAACGTCCCGCTGGTCTGGAGCTCGGCGGGCTGGGGCCTGCTTTTCAACACCCCGGCTCCCGTGCGGCACTCCCTGGGGTATCCGCAAGTGTCGCACCGGACCTACGTCGGTCACGTGGAGGACGCCCTGGACATCTTCGTGATCGCGGCCGAGCGTCCGCAGGACATCCTGGGGGCGTACCACCGGCTGACGGGTTCTCCGGGCGCCTTGCCCGAGTGGGTTTTCGGACCGTGGCTGTCGCGGGCCTACTACAGGACGCAGGACGAGCTGCTCGAGTCCGCAACGAAGATGCGGGAGCGGGGACTCGACTGCGACGCGATCCTCCTCGACGGCAGGACCTGGCTTGACACCGACACGCGCTTCGCCTTCCAGTGGGACAGCTCAAGGTACCCGGACCCGGAGGGAACAGTCCGGAAGCTGCATGATCTGGGATACAAGGTCTGCGTCTGGCTGTACCCGATGTGCTCGCTTGAGAACCCCTCCTATCCCGAGCTTGCGCGAAGGGGGCTGTTCCTGCGCGACCGGAACGGCGACGCCTACACCTATCGCTTCTCGCCTGAGCCGTTCGGAAAGGACCTGAGCCAGCTTCCAGAGAGCGGCTTGATTGACTTCACGAACCCGAAGGCCCGCGAATGGTGGAAGGAAGGATGCAGGGGGCTGCTCGACATGGGAGTGGACGCCATCAAGACCGACTTTGGCGAGCAGGTTCCGGACCATGCGGAGGCTCACAACGGCGACAGCGGCAGGAGGTTGCACAACGTGTATGCCTTGCTGTACAACCGGACGACGCACGAGGCGTTCATCGAGGCAGGAAAGGACCCGGTGCTCTGGGCGAGGTCGGCATGGACAGGGTCCCAGGCGCATCCCGGCCACTGGTGCGGCGACTCGCAAAGCGACTGGGGCGGCCTGCGCACGGCGATCAGGGGATGCCTGCAGTGGTCGCTGACCGGAGGGCCCGTGACCGGCTCGGACATCGGCGGGTTCTTCGGCGGGCCGCCGTCCGCGGAGCTGTACCTGCGGTGGTTTCAGTTCGGCGCGCTGAGCGGGCTGATGCGCATGCACGGCATCGGCAGGAGGGAGCCCTACGAGTTCGGGAAGAGGGCAGAGAAAATCGCGCGGGAATGGCTGGGGATCAGGCGGAGCCTTGTGCCTTACCTCCACGGGGCATGCGTGCAGGCACGAAGGGACTCGATGCCGGTTATGCGGCCGATGGCCCTGAGCCATCCGGACGAATACCCGGAAGGCAGGGGCACCGACCTGCAGTACATGCTCGGCGACGACCTGTTATGCGCCCCTGTCACTGAGCCGGGCGGGAGGGTAAGGTTCTGGCTGCCGCCCGGCCGCTGGCAGGACCGGTTCAGGGGCAGCATGCTCAAGGGCGGCCGCTGGATAAGCAGGAAGTGCTCGCTCGGAGAGGCGCCGCTGATGGTAAGGGAAAAAGCAAAGGTGATTGTTGTGTAATGTCGATGGCTCATGGTGATGGTTTCTTAAGGCTGGTTCAAGACAGTTTCGCAGTAAATCATCCAACACTTTTTCCATGTGCCATATAATCCACAGTCACATAATGCGGCTCAGGACAATATTAGTTATTGTTGCTTCGGGAGGAATAGCGTTGCTATTTCTTTTCAGCATCGCTCTAGAGGACCTAGAGCTGTTCGGTCTGAGGAATGGGGCAACCGCCCAGCAAATCCACCTAGCCACAATGGAAGGAGATATTCCAATGGTTATTGAACTGCTTGATGCAGGAGTGGAGATTGACAGTATTGATGAGAACGGGCGTACTCCACTGCTATATGCAGCGGAGCATGGCAATCTTCAATTAGTGGATATCCTGATCGAAAAGGGAGCAAATGTAGAAGCATCTTGGAAAGGATGGACGCCATTGTCGGCATCGGCTAGCAATGGTCACCTAGAAACAGTGCAAAGTTTGCTAACACATGGTGTGCAGATTAACTTACAAGGGTTGAATGACAGCACGATAGAGAATTATGTAATTCCCTTGTACGTTGCATCTCAACACGGCCATACGGAAGTAGTGCAGTTATTGTTGAATAATGGTGCCGTGGCAAGAGTCACGCTTGAGACAGGCCACACTCCTTTACATACTGCTGCATTTCGTGGGCACCCGAAAATTGTGGAAGTCCTGATCAGAGCTGGTGCTGAGATAGATGGAAAAATTGTCAGCGGAAAGGATCTTGGCATGACTCCTTTACATTACGCATCTATACAGGGCAGCCCTCGTTCCATTTCAGCTTTGTTGAACGCAGGAGCAGACATTGATAATGGGGAGTCTGAAGGTCTCACAGCTCTACATTTAGCGACTGCATTTGGCAATTATGAAGCAATGGAATTATTGTTGTCTGAAGGGGCTACAGTGGATGATTCTGAAAATTCAACAAAACACACTCCATTACATCTGGCAGTTTTGATTGACGATCTGGAGGCTACAAAAATTTTGATCGCATCAGGCGCAGACCCGAATCTTAGAATCCCAAGAGAGTTTGGTGAGATTGCTGTCGGGAAGTTAGTTCTTTCAGCGCCTAAGGTTCTGCGTTTAACCAACGGAGAAGATATCACAAATAATGAGCAAGAGGCCAGAAACCAGCAAACTCTGTTGTACAGAGCGGCAGACAACAGAAGGAAACAGCCGGATAGCATGGACATGGTACTCTCCCTACTGGAAGGCGGGGCTAACACAGAGGCAAGACTGATCAACAATGCTACTCTAATGCATATTGCGGTTGATGTTTTCGAGGATACTGAGCTGCTGCGTGCAATATTAAAGTGGGGAGGCAATGTAAACAGCATTGATGTATCCGGTTCAACGCCCTTGCATTATGCGGCATTTTTAGGTTCCAATGACTCATTACTGCTCCTTCTGGAAGCTGGTGCAGATCCTGACATGATTAATCAAATTGGTCTGACGCCGCTGCAATATTCATTTTGCAACGACAACAAAATAACGAATGACTTGTTGATCGAGTACGGAGCAAGCCCGCATCAAGAATCTGATATGACTGATTTCGCCAAAGAAGTATGCCAAGAAATTCATGAAGCAATCCCAACCGGAAATTAGTATTCGAATTTGCTGTGTGTGGTATAATCTTCTACGTTCCAAGGAGGCCGAGATATGGTTGATGCTGTAAACACTCTTCGCGACGCTTACGAAAACAATGACGTGATGGGAGGCGCAAAGGACGCCTACACTGAAGTGCTGTGCAAAACAGCTCTGGCAGCGAAGGAAGCTGCCGACAGGCGGAACCACAAAATCGCAAGCATCTTTGATGGAATTTATGATGTGGACGGCGGCCCGATGTTTATGATGACAGCGCATGAGCCGATCAATGGGCCGATACCTCCTCAGTGCATGGAGGACGAAGACTGGGTCGATATGATCATGGATTGGTTTGATGATCTGCTTGACGACGCAGACACTGCCTCTCCACTGATCATTGACCTGGACGGAGACGGCGCTGAGGCGAATGCTTCGGCTTTGTTCGACCACAGCGGCGACGGTTTCTTGGAATTGGGCAGTTGGGTCGGGCAGGACGACGGCATGCTGGTATGGGACCGTAACGGAGATGGAACTATCGAGAACGGCTCCGAGCTGTTCGGCGACAATTCTGTGGTTTCGGGTGGAGGAACGGCAACTGACGGATTTGCGGCTCTTTCTGAGCTGGACACGAATAACGACGGAGTAGTCAACGTATCTGACAGCGACTGGAGTTCCTTGCGTTTGTTGGTATGGACAGACAGTGACGGTGATGGAACCAAGGACACGATGGAGATGCAGACGCTGTCGTCAAACAATATCGTATCGCTCGGAACAGAGAGTGTGGCTTCAGACTTTGTTGACGCTCAAGGAAACGAACATCGTCTGGTGGGCAGTTACACGAAGTCCGGGGGTGTAACAGGCACGATGACAGATGTTTGGTTTCGGACTAACCAGGAAGTGACGATCTACGGTAGATCCGACATACCGGAGCATAGTTCAGGGATCAGTGCACTTCCTGAACTCATCGGTTCAGGTCGGGTGTATGACCTGCGTGATGCGATGGCCTTGGACGGCGCGGGCCGTCTTACGCCGCCTTTCTACGGCACTTCCCGCAGCGAGACCCGCACGCTTGAGCAGTTGGTCAAGGCATTCAAGGACGCCAGCAGCGTTGCAGTGCGCGATGACTTGGCTGAGAAGATCCTGCTTCGCTGGGCCGGTGCTGAGGGCGCCGTGAGTTCAGACTACTTTCCCAGGGGTCAGTTAACCGAGTATACCCACTTAAGCGCGATGTTCGATCCTGACGCAACAGGGGTGCCGTTCGTGACGCCAAAGCAAATTGCGGTGTTGGAGGCGTTTCGTGGGTCCAAGTGGTTGGCGGCGGCGGCTTATCGGAATCCGACCGAGGAGACGGCTCGGGAGATTAGTGCATCCTATGGCAAATTTTATGAATGGACAAGGGCCGAGTTGATGATGCAAACCCACTTGGTGTCCATGCTCGAAGCAGTGCCTGAGGTCACGAACGACGATGATTCTAAAGGTTTTGACTTTAGCGGAATCTCTACGATGGGTGGAACAGATGGCATTATGCATCGTGAGTTAGTAAGGTCGTTTATGGGTCTTGGTTGGGACAGGTGGTTTTTCGAACAATTACGAGACTCGTCTTCTGGCCTTATTGATACCTTCGCCCGTTACCGGCATGAGCTGCCTTCGCACATAGTGGGCGGAACGGGCAACGACGTGTTGCACGGTTCCTCCAACCCGGACCATTTCGACGCCAGGACCGGCGGCAACGACGTGTTGCACGGATACGGCGGACGTGACGTGTACTGGCTGGGCACCGACACCGGCTCCGACGAGATCCGTGAGAGCGGCGAGGAGGGCGCAGGCGGCGACGTGATCCGCCTCAAGCCGGGCGTTTCGGCGGACGACGTGGAGTTGCATCGGGATTCGGACAGCCTGTACGTGCGGCTGGTGGACGACGAGGGATTGGTGACTGGCAGTTACAAGGTGTATCGTCACTATCCGGACGAGGCGGCGCGGGTTGAGCGCGTGGAGCTGGCGGACGGCACGCTGTTGCACGGTTCGGCGGCGTTGAACGAGGTTCGGCTCCGCGGCGCGTCGGGCGACGAGGTGTTGTACGGTTCGGACGGGGGCGCGGACCATTTCGACGCGGACGCGGGCGGCAGCGACGAGCTGGTGGGCTACGGGGGCGACGACGTGTATTGGCTGGGGAGCGGCACTGGGACGGACACGGTCTTCGAGGCCCGCGGCTTGCCCGGCAGTTCGTACCCGCACGCGGCCACCGTCCGCGCTGGCGCAGGGGACGCGGGCGACAGGGTCGAGGTCGAGTCGGGCCACGGCGTGTCGGACGTTCGGCTGCGTCGTCACGGCAGCCACCTGCACGTGGAGCTCTTGGGCCCGGCTGGCGCCGGCGGCGCCAGGTCGGTGACCGACAGCCTGCGGGTGTTCGACCACTACTTCCACGCCTCGGCGCAGGTGGAGTCGGTGGTGTTTTCGGACGGGACGGTGTGGGGCTCGGACGTGTTGGACGCGGTTGCGATGCGGGGCACGTCGGCGGACGAGACGCTTACGGGTCTCGACGGCAGGGCGGACGTGTTCGACGCGGACGCGGGCGGGAACGACGCGCTGGAGGGGATGGGAGGCAACGACGAGTATCGCCTGGGGAGCGGGACGGGCAGCGACACGATCTTCGAGGCCCATCACTACCCGCCGAGTTTCAACAGGAACGTTCCGGGCATACGCAAGGGTGCTGGCGACCTGGGCGACAGGATCGTGATCGAGTCGGGCTACGGGACAGCGGACGTGCAGCTGCGTCGTTACGGCAACCATCTGCGGGTGGAGTTGCTGGGGGTTGCGGACGACGACGGAAACAGGGCGGTGACGGACAGCCTGTCGATTCACGACTACTACCACTATGCATCTGCGAAGGTTGAGAGCGTGGAGTTCTCGGACGGGACGGTGTGGGGTGCAGCGAAGCTGGACGGGACGATGCTGCGGGGAACCGTTGCGGACGAGACGATCCGCGGCCGGGACGACCGTTCGGACATCTTCGACTCGGACGCGGGCGGGAACGACGCCCTGGAGGGGCTGGGGGGCAACGACGAGTACCGCCTGGGGAGCGGGACGGGCAGTGACAAGATATTCGAGGCTCGTTACTACCTGAGCGGTTTCAGCATTCCGAGCGTCCGCCGGGGGGCGGGCGATTCGGGAGACAGGATCGCGGTGGAGTCGGGTTTCGGCGTGTCGGACGTCCAGCTGCGCCGTCACGGCAACCACCT
>CAZDYI010000101.1:0-2731 GCA_964509765.1 uncultured Gammaproteobacteria bacterium | reverse complement strand
GCGTACAGCGCGGCCGTGCAGCCCGCCGGCCCCGATCCGATGATCGCAAGCGGAACGTGCCGAGGTCCGGTTGACATGTCCGCGGGAAATTCTAAATCCGGCCCCGGGCGCCGGCCGGCAAAATATAATCGCATGTTGGTGACAGCAAAGCCCGCCACGCATCTTTTCGCCCTGCCGCCCCTGGCGGCGGCGCTGTGCGCGCTTGCATTCGCAGCTTCCGCCGACCTGTACTGGTGCGAGACGGGGCCGAACCGCTCCGGCCTGTTCCAGAAGCAGGTTGACGGGGCCGAGTGCCGGCTGATCGAGAAGGACGATCCCGAGCAGGCCGCAGCGCCGATGCTTCCCGGCGGGAACGGGGCCGTTCTCCAGGGCGAGGAGGCGGTCCTCGAGCGCGGCAACCGGCCGTCCGATGGAACGCTCGAGGGCTTCCCGCGGGTGTCCGAGGAGGAGCAGACGTCGCGCGACGACACAAGGAGGACGATCCTGCGCTCGGAGCTCGAGGGCGAGCGGGCCGAGTTCCAGCACATCCGCTCCATCCTCAACAGCAACAGGTCCACCACGTTCGAGGACCCCGTCCGCGACCACTACATGACACGCCTGAAGAGACACGCCCAGAACATCCGGGCGCTGCAGCAGGAGCTAGCCAGACTGCAATGAAATTCCTGAACATTCCCTCCATAGACATATTCCAGGGAGCCTGCGTGCGCCTGGACCAGGGCAGCTACGACCACGCGACCATCTACCGCGACGACCCGGCGGAGACCGCGGCCGAATTCGCGGAGGTCTGCGACAGGCTGCACGTGGTCGACCTCGACGGTGCGATGGCTGGCAAGCCGAGCAACGTGGAGGCGATCGACAAGCTCATCGACCGGGCGAAGAAGGCCAACGGCAAGGTCGAGGTCCAGGTCGGCGGAGGGCTGCGCACGGCCGACGACATCAAGGCAACCGTCGAGCGCGGGGCGAGCTACGTCGTGGTGGGGACAGCGGCGATCCGCAACAAGGAGTTCCTCGACAAGGCCTGCGCCGCGGCGCCGGGCAAGGTTCTCATCAGCCTGGACGCGCGCGAGGGCAAGCTCGCCATCTCGGGCTGGACCGAGGACACCGAGATCGGAGTGACCGAGTTCGCAAAGGACGTTGCGTCGAAGGACCTCGCCGGGATCATCCACACCGACATCCACCGCGACGGGATGCTTTCCGGCGCGAACGTCGAGGCGACCGCGGAGCTTGCCGGGCAGATCGACCTGCCCGTGTACGCAAGCGGCGGCGTCAGCTCGATGGACGACATCGCCAGGATGCGCGAGACGAAGATCGCCGGCGCGCTGATCGGCAAGGCGCTCTACACCGACAAGATCACGATCAGGGACCTGGCCCAATAGCACCGACACCTCCCGGGTCCTTCGCCGACACCCTGGCCGACGGGGTGTCGGGCCTCGTCCCCTACAAGGCCGGCAAGACGGTCGAGCAGATCTGCGCCGACCTCGGCATCGAGGCGGCAGTGAAGCTGTCGTCGAACGAAAACCCGCTCGGATGCTCGGACGCGGCGACCAAGGCCCTCGCCGACCCGGGGTCGTACAGCCCGCACCTCTATCCGGACGCGGGAACAGTTGCGCTCCGCCGCGCGATCGGGGAAAGCCTCGGCGTCGACCCGGACTCGGTCGTCTGCGGGAACGGCAGCAACGACATCCTCGAGCTCGCGGCAACGCTCGCCCTGCGCCCGGGGCGCAAGTCGGTCTACTCGGAGCACGCCTTCGTCGTCTACCACCTGGCCACCCACGCGCGGGGCGCGACCCCGGTCGTGGTCCCGGCGAAAAACTTCGGCCACGACCTCGACGCGATGGCGGAAGCCTGCGCGGACCCGGACGTCGGAGTCGTGTTTGTTGCCAACCCGAACAACCCGACCGGAACCTGGCACGAGCCGGACGACGTCGCGCGCTTCATAGCGAAGGTTCCGGCAAGCGTTCTCGTCGTGCTCGACGAGGCCTACCACGAGTACGCCGAGGACGGCCCGGGGCCGATGCTCGAGCTCGTCGACAGGCACGACAACCTGGTGGTCACCAGGACGTTCTCGAAGATTCACGGCCTTGCCGGCCTTCGGATCGGCTACGGCATCTCGTGCGGGCCGACTGCCGACCTGTTCAACAGGGTCCGCCAGCCGTTCAACGCGAACTCCGCAGCCCAGGCCGCCGCGGTCGCGGCGCTGTCGGACGCGGGCTTCGTCGAGCGCTCGCGGCAGACGAACGAAGACGGCATGAGGCAGCTGCTCGAGGGCTTCGCGCAGCTCGGCTACGTCACGCTCAGCTCGCAGGCGAACTTCGTCGCGTTCGAGTCGGGCGACTCCAAGGCAACCTTCGACGCCCTGCTCCGCGGCGGCGTTATCGTCAGGCAGATCGACGAGTACGGCATGGCCGGCTGGCTGCGCGCGACTGTCGGGACGGCCGGGCAGAACGAGCTCTTGCTTTCGGCGCTTCCGAAGCGCAACTGATTCGATGGGCGACCGGCTGGTTGTCGGAGTCGCCGGGCTGGGGCTGATCGGCGGATCGTTCGCCCTGGACCTCCAGGCGAAGGGACACGCGGTGCTCGGGCACGACATCGACCCCGAGAGCTGCGCGGTCGCGCTCGAGCGCGGGATGGCGCATGCCGCGTCGGACGACGTCGCCGTGCTCGAGGACGCCGCGGCGGTGCTCGTCGCCGTCCCGGTCCGCGAGACCGGCGCGGTCCTTGACAGGATCGC
>CAZDYI010000100.1:0-2813 GCA_964509765.1 uncultured Gammaproteobacteria bacterium | reverse complement strand
ACCTTCGGCAACCCGTCGAGCTCCCAGCACGGATACGGCGTCGAGGCCGCCGACGCGGTCGAGTTCGCGCGAAGGAGGGTCGCGCGGGCGGTGGGAGCCAGGTCCGCGGAGGTGATCTGGACCTCGGGGGCAACCGAGGCGAACAACCTGGCGATCCGCGGCGTGATGCGCGAGGGCGGAAAAAAGATCAGGCAGCTCGTCACCGTGTCAACCGAGCACCCCGCGGTCCTCGAAGTCGCCCGCGCGATGCGCAAGGAAGGCTTCAAGGTCGAGATACTGCCGGTCGGCGCGAAGGGAACCATCGACGTCGGCTCCTTGCGTGCCCTGGTCGGGAGCTTGCCCTCGCTCGTATCCGTGATGTGGGTGAACAACGAGACTGGCGTCGTGCAGCCGATCGCGGAGATCGCAAAGGCCTGCTCCAAGGCCGGGGCCGTGCTCCACGTCGACGCCGCCCAGGCCGTGGGCAAGGTGCAGGTGAACCTGGGCAAGGTGCCGGCGCAACTGGTGTCGCTGTCTGCGCACAAGTCCTTCGGCCCGAAGGGGATCGGGGCCCTCGTGGTCAGGGGAAGGCTGAAGCTTCAGCCGGTTTACGAAGGCGGCGGGCAGGAGCGCGGTCTGCGGCCCGGAACGCTACCGGTCCCGCTTATAGCCGGCATGGGCAAGGCATTCGAGATAGCGAACAAGGAAAGGATCGCGTTCGCAAAGAAAGCCGGCAAGTGGCACGACAAGATTGCGAAGGCTGCCAAGGAGATCGGCGGCGCAAAGGTCAACGGCGACCTTGCATCCAAGGTGCCGCACATCATCAACGTCTCCTTCGCGGACATCGACGGCAACCTGCTGTCGGCCATGCCGAAGGTCGCCCTGTCGAACGGCTCGGCATGCGCCACGCAGAAGGAGACCTCGTCCCACGTGCTCCGGGCGATGGGCGTCCCGAAGGCACAGGCTTTGGCATCGGCGCGGATCTCTTTCGGCAGGACCACGACGGACACGGAGGTGGCGCTGCTCGAGAGCCAGCTTTCCGCCGCGGTTCACAGGCTGAGAAGCACAGCCGGGCGGACCAGAAGGAATCGAGGCAACAAAGGGCCTTAGTCCGCTTCGTTTTCTTGCGGGCCGAATGCCCGCATTGATAAAATCGGATGTTGCAAAAGAGGCGTTGCAGCCCGCGATGCCGCCTTTTGCCGCAGGCCGGGCGGGCCTTCCAAGCCTCCCTGCCGGAAATGCCGTCCGTGGTTAGTCGGAGGAGGACGGCGACAACAAGTCGAACGTCCATACGACAGCCGCCGCCAACCGCCGATGAACATCATCATAACCACCGACGACCTGCGCCGGTCGTTCTCGATAAACCTGCGCGGCTGGCGCGCGCCGGTCGCACTGCTCGTGCTCGTCTCGCTTGTCGCACTTCTGATCTACCGAGGGGCAAACGCGCTTGCCGAGCGCTGGACGCGCATCGGCGACGAGCGGGTGCGCTGGCTCGTCGAGGAGGTCCGGCAGCGGACCGACGCCGAGCGCGTCGAGCTGTGGAACAGCACGGTCGCGCGGCTCGACCAGGAGGTGACCGACCTGCAGGTGCGGCTGTGGCGCCTCACCCACCTCGGCAACAAGATCGCCGAGCGGATGGGGATGGAAAGCGAGCTGATGGTCGACCAGGAGATCGTACCGGTGACCGGATCGGC
Organism: uncultured Gammaproteobacteria bacterium; assembly: GCA_964509765.1. Lineage (GTDB taxonomy): Bacteria > Pseudomonadota > Gammaproteobacteria > Tethybacterales > Tethybacteraceae > CAZDYI01. Next base: position 1,140 of record CAZDYI010000100.1, on the reverse strand, counting down.
CCTCGAGGCCGAGAGCCCTGACGCGCGCATCAGCGAGCTCGACACGAGGCTGATCGAGCTTGACGACCGGTTCAGCGCCGAGTTCCTGCGCATCAGCCAGATCGGCTCGAACACGAGCTTCGCCTCGATGCAGTGGGCGACGGTCCCGATCAAGGAGCCGATCGAAGGCCGCTACTGGCGCACCTCAGGCTACGGCAACCGCAAGGACCCGTTCACCGGCAGGCCCGCGTTCCACTCCGGCTACGACTTCGCCGCGCGGACCGGCACCCCGGTGCTCTCGGCCGCCGACGGGATAGTCACCCACCTCGGCAGGCTCGGCAACTACGGCAAGACGATCGAGGTCTACCACGGCGTCGGCATCTCTACTCTGTATGGCCACCTCAGCGACTACCGGGTCGACATCGGCGACTTCGTCACCCGCAGCCAGGTCATCGGCCTGGTCGGGTCAACCGGGCGGTCGACCGGGCCGCACCTGCACTACGAGGTCCGCAAGGAGGGGCGGCCGCGCCCGTACTCGACGGTGGTGGACGAGCTGTTCGAGACGCGCCCCCTGATCGCGGCGCTGGGACCGATAGAGCCGGCGGCCGAGTGATCCAGGCCCTAGTCCGCAAGCTGCTCGGCAGCGAGGGCCGCTTCGCCAGGCAGCAGAAGGGGACCGTAAGCGCGGTCAACGCCGCGGGCGAGGCGCTTTCAGGAAAGGACACGGTGCAGCTGCGCTGCGCGGCGGATTCGCTGCGCGAGAGGGCATCAGGCGGCGAGGGCGAGGACGCGCTGCTCGCCGAGGCGTTCGCGCTCGTGCGCGAGTCGGCCGAGAGGACCATCGGCCTGAGGCCGTTCGACGTCCAGCTCATCGGCGGGCTAGCGCTGCACCGGGGGATGATCGCCGAGATGAAGACCGGAGAGGGCAAGACGCTGGTCGCGACGCTGCCGGCGACGCTCGCGGCCTTTGCGGGCAAGCAGGTGCACGTCGTGACCGTCAACGACTACCTCGCCGCGCGCGACGCGAAGTGGATGGGCCCGGTCTATGAGGCTCTCGGCGTCTCGGTCTCGGTAGTCGCGCAGGGGATGAAGCCCGACGAGCGCAAGGAGTCCTACAGGGCCGACGTCATCTACGGCACCAACAACCAGTTCGGCTTCGAC
>CAZDYI010000099.1:0-8243 GCA_964509765.1 uncultured Gammaproteobacteria bacterium | reverse complement strand
GTGGACGCTCGAGTTCTGCCTCGTGCTGTGGGTCTGGATCATCTTCGCCGGCTGCGCCTTCGTCGTGCGCGACCGCGACCACGTCACCTTCGACATCCTCCGCGACGCGGTCGGGCCGAACCTCCGGCGCTGGTTCCTCGTAGCAGGCTGCGTCGCCGTTGGAGCGGCGCTGGCGGTCTCGTTCGAGCCGACCTGGAGCAAGTTCCACATCCTGCGGCTCAAGAAGACCGCGACGCTGTCGGACTTCCTCGGCGACTGGATCCGCATGCGCGACATCTACTCCGTCTACATGGTGTTCATGGTGGCGGTCACCATCCGCTGCGCCCGGACCGCCTGGCAAGCGATCCGGGGCAAGGCAGCCGAGGAGGAGCCGGACGGGTGAGCGGGTCCTTCCTCCTGTGCCTCGGGATCATCTTCCTGCTTGCCGCGATCGGCACGCCGATCGCGTACTCGATCCTGGTCGGGGCGCTGAGCTACGTCACGGTCAACGGCCAGGGAACGGGGGTGGTCGCGAAGGTGATGCTCGACGGGCTGTACTCTGGCTTCATCCTCCTTGCGGTGCCGCTGTTCATCGTCGCGGCCAACATCATGAACGCCGGAACGATAAGCGACCGGCTGCTCGCATTCTGCGTCGCCCTGGTCGGGCGCTTCCGCGGCGGGCTCGGCCACGTCAACGTCATGGCGTCGATCGTGTTCTCGGGCATGTCCGGATCGGCGGTCGCGGACGCGGCGGGCATCGGCAAGATCATCATCGGGATGATGACCGGCTCGGGCCACTACACGCGCGGCTACGCCGCGGCGATCACCGCGGCCTCGGCGACGATCGGGCCGATCATCCCGCCGTCGATACCGATGGTGCTCTACGCCCTGGTGTCGGACAGCTCGATCGGCTATTTGTTCCTCGGCGGCGTGGTCCCGGGACTGCTCATCGGCGCCTCGCTGATGGGCCTGAACTCGCTGATCTCGCACCGGCGCGGCTTCGCGCTCGAGGAGCCGGTGCCGATCAGGGAGCTGCCGAGGCGGACCTTCGTCGCGTTCCCGGCGCTGCTGATGCCGGCGATCCTTCTCTACGGCATCTACGGCGGGGTGACGACCCCGACCGAGGCCGCCGCGGTAGCGGCCTTCTACGCGCTGATCCTCGCGGTCGCCTTCTACCGGGCGCTGACCTTCAAGGCCCTCGGCAGGATACTCGTCGAGAGCTCGCGCTCGTCGGCCGCGGTCGGCATCATCATCGGCGGGGCGCTGATCCTCAACTACGTCGTCGCCTCGGAGAACATCCCGAACCTGCTCGCCGAGCGCCTGGTCGGGATAGACGTGCACCCGCTCGCGTTCATCCTCGCGGTCAACGTCATCCTGCTGCTGCTCGGCTGCGTGCTCGACGCGACGACGATCATCCTCGTGATCATCCCGCTGTTCTTGCCGGCCTGCCGCGCGCTGGGGATCGACCTGGTCCACTTCGGCGTGGTGGCGGTCGTCAACTGCATGATCGGCCTGATCACCCCGCCCTACGGGATACTGCTGTTCGTGATCAACGCGGTGACGAGGATCCCGCTGGCCGAGATCATCCGCGAGATATGGCCGTTCCTCGCGGTGCTCATCACCGCGCTGTTCGCGATGATCCTGTTCCCCGAGATAGTGCTCTGGCTGCCCCGCGCATTCGGCTACGCTGGCTGAGCGCGCGGGACCGACCTGCCCCGCTCGCTCCTGGGCGCGGGCGGGGTCGTGCCTGTTGGTTTTAGGGGCGGGTCAGTTGCCCAGGGCGTTGATCCTGTCGAGGACGCCCGCAGGCCACGACTTCGCGAACTCCGAGCCGACGTACTGCGACTGCACGTGCGAGCGGAACGCGGCGAGGTCGGGCTCGTAGATCTCCATGCCCTCGCCCTCGAGGAACGCGACCAGCTCGTCCTCCTTGGCCAGCTGCTTGCGGCGGCCTGACTCGGACGCCTCCTCGGCGGCCGCCTTCACGGTGCGCTGCTGCTCAGGGGTCAGGCCATCCCAGACCGCCTTCGAGAACGCGACGTAGTTAAGGTCGACCAGGTGCGAGGTGAGCGCTATCTGGCAGGTCACCTCGAAGAACTTCGCGTCGACCACTGTCGGGAGCGGGTTGTCCTGGCCGTCGATGGCGCCGGTCTGCAGCGAGGTGTAGACCTCGGTGAAGGCGAGCGGGGTCGGGTTTGCGCCGAGCGCGCGGCCGAGGAACTGCCAGGCGTCCGTGCCGGGCATCCGCAGGTTGACCGGCGCGAGGTCGGCCGGCGTCCGGACGTCGATCTCGTCGCGGCACTGCCGCAGGTTGACGTGCCGGCGGCCGAGGTACATCACCGAGAGCAGCTTGACCCCGAGCTCGTCCTCGACGGTCTTCTTGAACGGGTCCATCAGGCTGTCGTTGAAGACCGCGACCTGGTGGGCCGCGTCCTGGTGGACGTAGCCGGTCGCGAAGATCGAGAACTCTGGGAAGAACTGCGCGAGCTCCTGCGCCGAGGCGATCGACATCTCGAGGTCGCCGGTGGAGATGGCCTCGAGCTCGGAGTTCTGCGCGATCAGGGCGGCGTTGTAGTGCGGCTCGTAGGTCGCGAAGCCCGCCACCGCAGGGGCGAAGATCTCCTGCAGGGCGATCGAGCGCTGGTCGGTCGCGGACGCCGGCGTCGACATCCTCAGCAGGACCTTGTCCTGCGCGAGCGCGGGCCCGGCGACGAGCGCCGAGGCGAGTGCAACTAGCGCGGCGGCCTTGAGCTGTTTCTTCATAGTTACCTCCTTCGGTTTGTTGCCGCCTTGCGCCGGGTTCGGCTTCAACGCGGCAAAGGGGGACTCGGGTAAGGCGGCGCGGACCGCATTCTTGCCCAGGGCGACCCCCATAAACCAGATTGAATTTACCACATCATCAATTTTCTCTGCTGCGCCTTGGTCACGGAGAGCATGCGTCGGGCTTCTGCACGGGGATACCAAAGTCGCGGATGGCGTCGCGCCTGTAGCCTTCAGCAGTGTCTGCCCACACCACGATGTCCACGTTGAAGGGAAGGTCCGACCAGGACAGGTCCTCATCCAGGTCCATCACGATCCCGTAATCCAGGGGTTCGTCACCCATGATCGCCATGTCCAGGTCAGAGTGTTTCCTGGCCTTTCCCTTGGTGCGCGATCCGTACGCAAGCACCGTTCGGTCGGGCACGTGACGCCTGAGGCGGCTGCGGACTATCTCCAGTTGTGCCGGAGTCAGGTCCAGTTGGGTCTTCGTTTCGCTCATGACTGGCGTTCCCGAAATCCTTTCCCGCAGATGCTCCGCTTCCGAAAGGAACTCCGGGACCAGGGCGGCCACCTCGGGAGCAACCTCCTCTGGGTACGCGCTGCTTGACATGCCCCTGGCCTGTCTGTACTCTTCCCACGCAACCGGGTCGCCGAGCAACAGGTTCCGGTCGTCGGCGTGCTCGATGAGCTCCGGAAAGGTCATGAGCCGGGCTTCCTCGCTCCCCGAGGAAAGCACAAGAAACCGCCGCAGGAGCTTGTGCGACACCTCGAAGGCGAGACCGAAGCGCAGCGCCAGCGTTTCGCGCGCGAACTCGTTGCTTGGGTCAGCCTGGTAAGCTTCCCAACACTGAGCCAGGCGATCGGTCACCCGCTCAAGTCCGTCAGTGCTGAGGCGGTGTTCTTCGATGCGGTCTTGGATCATCTTCTGAGAACGAAGGTGGATTGCGCAGAAACTCTCTGTCAGCCATTCAGAGCTTCCTGTTCTCTCAGCTCGGATTTCTTCAGCAATTCGTCCGCTTCCTGCCTGCCTCTCTGTTTGCGTTTCCGTTGCGCGTTCCACAATGCGAACCTCGTGATGTTCCTGTACAACGTGTAGTTTTTGATAGTTGCCTCGGCTGAAACAAACAACCCAAGGAAGCAAAACGCATAGTTCAACAATTCGGACCACGGCGCGAAGTACAAGACGCCTGCGCTGAGCTGGGCGATGACAAAGGCCAAGACAGACGCAACCAAGGCTTTTCTTCTCGCCCTGTTGGCCGTGCGCTCCATCAGCTCAACTTCCCGTGGGGAGATGTCAGGCGAAGCCTCGAGCTTGGCCTGCGCATCGAGAGCCAATGAACAGTATGCGGCGGCGAAGATCCAGAAGCCCTGGCCGGCCACGATCACGGCCCACATTACCGTACTCATTTCCTCCATCTTGGTTAACTTTACAACATGCGGAATCCCAAACTGAGATTGTCGATTGTTGGAATCGGAACCATCAATCTCGTCTGACCGCAACCCGCTCACCCATCACATACACGCCGCTGACGTTGCGGTCGTCGCCGAGCACCGCGATAGCCATCAGGCGCTCCATGATGTCGTCGCTGTCCTTCACCCTGTTGGCAAGCAGGGGCGTCGCACCCTGGTCGATTACGATGAAGTCGGCCTCGCGGCCGGGCTCGAAGCTGCCGATCCTGTCGCCGAGGCCCATCGCCCTGGCGCCGCCGAGCGTCGCAAGGTACCACAGCCGAAACGGGTGTATGTCAGACTTGCCCATCCGCGCGACCTTGTAGGCCTCGTCCATGACGCCGAGAAGCGACAGGCTCGTCCCGCCGCCGACGTCGCTGCCGAGGCCGAAGCGGATACCGCGCCTGGTCGCCTCCGCGACGCGGAACAGCCCGCTGCCGATGAACAGGTTAGAGCAGGGGCAGAACGACAGCGCCGCCCCTGAGCGCTCGAGCCTGTCCCACTCGCCCTCGGACGGGTGGATAGAGTGCGCTAGCACGGTCCGCCTGCCGACCAGGCCAGCCCTCTCGTAGACCTCGAGGTAGTCGCGGGCGTCCGGGAACAGCTCGCTGACCCTGGCGATCTCGCCCGCGCTCTCGCTGTAGTGGGTGTGGAGCAGCGTGCCCTCGTTGTCCTTGAGCAGCCTGCCGGCGACCTCCAGCTGCTCAGGGGTGGACGACACCGCGAAGCGCGGGGTGACCGCGTATCCCAGCCTTCCCTTGCCGTGCCACCTGTCGATCAGCTCCTGGCTGTCGGCGAGCGCGCTTTCGGGCGTGTCGCGCAGTCCGTCGGGCACCTCGCGGTCGGATAGCACCTTGCCGGTCACCAGCCGCAGGTTGCGCGAGTCCGCCTCCTCGAACAAGGCGTCGGCCGAGCACTTGTGACTGGTTGCGAACACCAGCGCCGTGGTGGTCCCGGCGCGGAGCATCTCGTCGACGAACCTCTTGGCCTCGGTCCTGCAAAAGTCGGGGTCCGAGAACCTGGTCTCGTGCGGGAAGGTGTACTTGTTGAGCCACTCAAGGAGCTCGGTCCCGTAGGACGCGAGCACGCCGAGCTGGGGATAGTGGACGTGGGTGTCGACGAAGCCGGGTACGATCAGCCCGTCGAGCCTTTCGGCCTCGTCGGCAAGTTCCGAATCCCTGGCCGGAACGCACCTCTCAACCATGCCGTCCCTGACCTCAAGGACGCCGTCCTCGAGGTGGCGCACCGCGTCCGGGCCGCCCGAGGCTGGGTCGTCGGTGGTGTGGAAGATCTCGCCCCGAAAGGCCTTGGTAACCGGATTGCCGCTCATGGCCGGAGCAATAGAATTCTAGTTCCGCAGGAAACAGCAGCAGGAGGGAAAACATGAGCGACGCATCTTGCGACGGACTGGCAGAGCTGCACGAGTTCTGGTTCCTCGGCCACACCGGCTGGGGAAGCGAGGAGCTCGGCAAGCGCTGGTTCATGAGCGACAAGGCCCTCGACGAGGAGATCGAGGGGAAGTTTTCGCAGCTCGCCGCCGACGCGGCAAGCGGCGAATTGGACGGCTGCGCCGGGGAAAGCGGGGCGATGGCGTCGGCGCTGGTGATCGCGCTCGACCAGCTGCCGCGCAACCTACATCGCGGGACCGCCAAGGCATTCGAGGCCGACGCAAAGGCGTTCGCCCTCTCCAGCAGGCTGGCCGCCGAGGGCAGGCTCAAGGACATGCTTCCATGCGAGCGGATGTTCGCCATCATGCCCTACCAGCACGTGGAGGACCTCGAGGGACAGCGGGTGTCGGTCAAGCTGTTCGCCGAGCTTGCCGAGTCCGCTCCCGAGGAGTTCCGTCGCTTTCCCGACCTGGCGACCGAATCGGCCAGGAAGCACCTCGAGATCGTCGAGCGCTTCGGCCGCTTCCCCCACCGCAACAAGGCGCTGGGCCGGGAGACGACGGTTGAGGAGAGGGCCTGGCTGGAGGAAGGAGGCGAGAGCTTCGGGCAGTGAGACAGCCTCATTGCTCCGTTTGAAGAAAAGACCGATGCGGACCACAGCCTGGCAAAAAGGCTGAAGCATAGCGAGGCAACCTGATGGCTGTAAGCAAGCGTCCATGCCGAATAGGCAGGACAGCTGGGTTTTTTCCTCTCCTCGCAAACCTATAATCACAAACTCTCCTTGGCGCTCCAATCTGCGAGACCAGCAAAGATGACCAGTTCTTACTTCCCCAAGCCTCTGTGCACCTGCGTGATCCTCCTGACTGCATCCGCTCTAAGTCACAGCGTTGCCAATCAGGATTCATCCCTGAGATATTCCGGAGCCGTCGGGCATGAGCTAGTCATCTCGTGGCCAGAGAACAGGACCGGTCCTGTGGACCGATCAGACCTGCATGCATCGGAGAGCGATTGGAATCAAGTTCACATCAATGAACACCCAACAGACTTCATTGTTGCCCAGGCCGAACTTGAGGCATACAAGGAATCCATTCCCCTATACGACGAGGCGATCCGCAACAATCCAAACGACGCCGAATCGTACTATCAGCGCGGCCATGCCAAGGCCCAGCTCGAGATGTACGAAGAAGCACTGCACGACTTCGATCAAGCCATTCGCCTAGTCCCGGGTGTTTCCGACTCCCACTATTACCGCGGATACGTCAAGACACAGCTGTTCATGCTCGATGAAGCCATCCTGGACTACAACCAAGCCATCGAGCTGCAGCCGAACTCTGCCCTTCCGTACTATTTCCGAGGGCTGACGCATTTTTTCCTTGACAAGCCTGAGAGCGCCATCACAGACATGGATGAATACATCAGGCTGCAACCAGGAGATTTCGACGCTCATCGTATTCGAGCAAAAGCGAAATACCGGCTTGGGATGATCGAGGAAGCGATCCAGGACTATGACGTGGCAATACAGCTACAGCCCGAGGACGCCGAGTCATATTTATCCCGTGGGCAAGCCAGGTTCGACCTTGAGCAACTAGAAGATGCCCTAACAGACTTCGACAGCTATGTGTTGATGCAGTCGGATGACGGGGACGGCTACTTGTACCGGGGGATGGCCAAGTATTTCCTCGACCGCGAGGAAAGTGCCATACAGGACTTCAACTTGGCGATCGAGCTTGATCCCGACACACATCTTGCCTATTACTTTCGAGGACTTTCTTTCTACTACCTGGGCAGGCACGAGGAGTCTGCCCAAGACCTCGATTCATACGTGGGATTCGTTCCGGATGACCCCGACGGATACTATGCCCGCGCGAGGACAAGTTACAGCCTCGAGAGACTGGAGGATGCCAAGCGGGATTACGACCTTGTCTTGAGAATGGTCCCGGACCACAGCGAGTCCCTCTACGGGCGAGGCAAGGTGCTCTACGACCAGAACAAACTCGAGGAGGCCATCGCCGACTTCGACCGGTACATCAGCCTTCAGCCCGACAATTCCAAGGTGTACTACATGCGCGGTCATGCGTACTACAACCTCGGCCGCCTGGTCGAGGCCGTGCAGGACTTCGACGAGTACATCCGACTGAACCCGGGGGACGCCACAGCCTATTCCTACCGCGGCGAGGCGCATTACAGCCTTGAGCTGTTCGAGGAGGCCCTGCAGGACTACAACGTCGCGATCAAGCTTGATCCGGACGATTCCCTGCCGCGCTACTTTCGCGGGCTGACTTACCACAATCTGGAGCAATATCAGGATGCGATCGAGGACTATGACGAGTACATCAGGCTGGAGCCGAACGATCCTGACGGATATTTCAGTCGCGCCCGCACCCTTACCTTTCTTGACCAGACCGATGCATCAATGACCGATTACGACATCGTGATCAGGCTAGACCCCGAATATTCCGTGGCCTACTACAACCGCGGCTTGATCAAGGCCGAGCTTCTGCAGCTTGAAGAGGCATTGCGGGATTTCGAGCAGTACATCAGACTCGCGCCGGAGGACAGCGACGGCTACTTCAGGAGCGGCCAGACGAAGTCTTCCCTGGAGCGGCACGACGAGGCCATCGCGGATTTCGATGTCGCGATCGAGCTCAGTCCGGACGCGGGACATCT
>CAZDYI010000098.1:0-2413 GCA_964509765.1 uncultured Gammaproteobacteria bacterium | reverse complement strand
AAGAAGGCCGAGAAGGCCGGGAAGTCACCCTCGCTCGAGGACAAGGCGCGGTTGCTGGTCAGCAGGTTGAGGGAGCTGGCTACGGAAAGGAACAGGCTTAGGCGCAGGGCGGAGGAGCAGGAGGCGAGGCTCGCCGAGCTCGACCGGCGCCTGGCCGAGGTGGAGGAGAGCAGGCACGAGGCGAAGAGGCGCCTGCGCAAGCTGGCAAACCAGCTTCCGGGCGGATGAGCACAACGCTCAGCCTGCAGATCGGCCGGCGCCAGTTCAAGGTGCGGGTCACTGAGGAACAGAAGCCGGCAATGCTCTCGGCGGCGCGGACGGTGGATAAGCTGCTCGAGGAACAGCGCAGCAAGCAAAGCGAGGTCGACAACGAGCGCCTCGCCCTGATGGTGGCGCTCGAGCTCGCCCTCAACGGCGGCGGCGGCTCCGGCTCCAAGGGCAGCGGCGAAATAGAGGCGATACTCGACGAGGGTCTCGAAATCCTCGACGAGGCTTAAGGCCCCGCCCGCACCCACATACCCCGGGCCGGCCGGCCGCCTGCAGCGGTGGACCCACTGCTCATATCCGCGACCGCGGCGGTCGGCGCCGTAGCGGGCCTGTTCGCCGGCATGCTCGGGATAGGCGGCGGGGTGATCATGACCCCGATGCTCCTGCTGGTGCTCCAGGAGGCGGGCGCGACGCCCGCCGAGGCGGCAACGGGAGCGCTCGCGACGAGCCTCGCCGCGATCCTGTTCACCGCGGTGCCGAGCGCGACTGTGCACGCCATGCACGGCTCCGTCAGCTGGCGCGCGCTCGTGTGGCTTTGGCCGGCCGCGGCGGTCGGCGCATTCGCGGCGGCCAAGGTCGCGCTGGTCCTGCACCCGGTGCTGCTCGTCGCGCTGCTCACCGCCGTCTTGGTCGTCGCGGTCGCGCGCATCGCCCTGTCGGGATCGAAGGGATCGGGCAGGCAGGAGGCGCGGGACCCCCCGGGGCCCGCGGTCTCGTCGGTCGGCCTTGCCGCGGGTTTCATCGGCGCGCTGACAGGCACCGGCGGCGGGTTCGTCGTCGCCCCGCTGCTGACGCACCTCGGGATGCCGCTCGTCGCCGCGATCGGCACGAGCGCCGGCAACGTCGCGGTCGTCTCTGTAAGCGCGACCCTGTCGTTCGCCGGCAAGGGGCTCAGCCTGCCGCTGCTCGCGGCGCTCGCCCCGACGACCCTGGTGATGGCCGCGGTCGGCGCGCGGCTGGCCAACGTCATGCCGACCGGCAAGCTGCGGATCGTGTACGCCGCCTGCCTCACGGTGATCATCGCCCGCCTCCTCGTCTGGATGTGGGTAGAATTGCAGGCGTGACCTTGCGCCGGCTTCTCGGCCCCGCCCTCCTCTTCCTGTCGCTCGCCGGCTCCGCGCTCGCGGCGCCGCCGCAGCTGCTCGTCGACTCGGACGGAGTCGCGGCCAACGGCTACGACGTCGTCGCCTACTTCGACGGCGAGGCGGTGCGCGGGATACCCGACTTCTCGATCGAGTACCGCGGCGCCACGTGGTACTTCGAGTCGCCCGACAACGCCGCGCGGTTCCGGAACCACCCCGAGAGGTTCGAGCCCAGGTTCGGCGGCTACTGCGCCTACGGCGTCTCGCAGGGCTACCTGGTCGGGACCGACCCGGAGGCGTGGAGCGTGATCGACGGGGCCCTGTACCTGAACTACAACCCGTCGATCCGCACCAGGTGGCTGTCGAACGTCAACGGCTACATCGCCACCGCCGAGCGGCACTGGCCCCGGCTGATCGAGTAGCCGGCCGGCCGGGCCCCTAGAAGGGCTTGAGCACCACAAGCAGGACGATCGCCGCCATCACGACGGCCGGCGCCTCGTTCCAGATGCGGTAGGCGCGGGCGGGCCGGCCCTCGCCCGCCTCAAGGCGCTTGATCTGCCGCCCGCACCAGACGTGGAAGGCGATCAGCAGGAACACCAGCGCTATCTTGGCGACGATCCAGCCGCCGACCTTGTACCAGTAAAGCAGCGCGAAGCCGAGGAGGACCGATGCCGCCATCGCCGGGCCCATGATGGACTTGTACAGGCGCCTCTCCATGACGGTGAAGCGCTCGCGGCCGACCTTGTCGTCCTCGCCGCACTCGGCGTGGTAGACGAAAAGGCGCGGCAGGTACAGCAGGCCCGCCATCCACGAGATCACCGCGATGATGTGGAGCGCCTTGACCCAGAGCATCGCCGTCAATTGTCACACACGGACAGCAGATGTTCCCTGGCATGCGCGAAGCAGTCCAGCCACGGCGTGCCGCCGCCCCAGGCAGGCGGCGCCCAGGACATGTGCGCCGTCCGGACCGCGCGCTCGGGATGCGGCATGAGCATGGTCACCTTGCCGTCGCGGGTCGCGAAGCCGCACAGGCCGCCCGGCGAGCCGGTCGGGTTCTGCGGGTG
>CAZDYI010000097.1:0-4988 GCA_964509765.1 uncultured Gammaproteobacteria bacterium | reverse complement strand
GGCGAGCTCAACCGGGTCCTGATCGGGCCCTACCAGTCCAAGTTCCAGGCGGAGGGCGACCTGGGCCGGCTGCACGACGCCGGCCTTGAGGCCTTGCTGAAGATATTCTGATGGCGCCGGCGGGCGTCGGCCCGGTCGAGGGCCAACAGGTCACCATAGACGGCCCCGTCAAGTTCGCCGGCGGCGGTGAGCTGCCGTCGCTTACCCTGGCGTACGAGACCTACGGCGAGCTGAGCGCGGCCCGCGACAACGCGGTGCTCGTCTGCCACGCGCTTTCGGGCCACCAGCATGCGGCGGGCACGCGCAGGGACGACCCGAAGGACGTCGGCTGGTGGGACCTGATGATCGGTCCCGGCAAGCCGATCGACACGGAGCGCTTCTACGTCGTCGTGATGAACAACCCAGGCGGGTGCCACGGGACGACCGGCCCGTCGTCGGAGAACCCCAAGACCGGCAAGCCGTACGGCCCCGACTTCCCCAAGGTCTGCGTCGAGGACTGGGTCGAGGCGCAGGCGAAGCTCGCGGACCGCCTCGGGATCGACAGGTTCGCGGCTGTGGTCGGCGGGAGCATCGGCGGGATGCAGGCGCTCTCGTGGTCGGTCCGCCACCCGGAGCGCGTGCGCTGCGCGGTGATCATCGCCGGGACGCCGAAGCTGACGACGCAGAACATCGCCTTCAACGAGATCGCGCGGCAGTCGATCACCAACGACCCCAGGTTCAACGACGGCGACTTCTACGCAAGCGGCGGGCCCGAGGGCGGGCTGTCGGTCGCGAGGATGCTCGGCCACGTGACCTACCTGTCGAACGAGGACATGGAGCGCCGCTTCGGGCGCGAGACCCGCGACGACACCGGCGACTTCCAGATCGAGTCGTACCTGCGATACCAGGGCCGCAAGTTCTCGGAGCGCTTCGACGCGAACACGTACCTGCTGATGACCCGCGCGCTGGACGCCTTCGACCCGGCGGCGGACTCCGGCGGCGACCTCGCCAAGGCGCTCGAGAGGGCGACGGCGAGGTTCCTTGTGGTCTCGTTCAGGAAGGACTGGCGCTTTCCGCCGGAGCGCTCGAGGGAGCTCGTCGAGGCGCTGCTCGCCAACAAGCAGAGCGTCTCGTATGCGGAGCTGTCGGCCGACGGCGGCCACGACGCGTTCCTGCTCGACGACCCCGTCTACCACGACGTCGTGCGCGGCTTCATGTCGACCCGCGCGCTTGCGGAATCATGAACGGCGCGGCGCGAGGCTTTCCGGACTCCTGGGTGGAGGAGGGCTGCCGGCTGCTCGACCTCGGCTGCGGGGAGGGTGGCCTGCTCGAGTCGCTAGCGCGCGAGAGGAAGGTCGCGGGGATCGGGATCGAGATCGACGAGAGGCTCGTCGCAGCGTGCATCGGCAAGGGCCTCGAGGTGGTCAACGCTGACATCGAGAGCGGCCTTGACATCTTCGGCGACAAGTCGTTCGACTGCGCGGTGCTGTCCCAGACGCTCCAGGAGATGCGCGACCCGACGAACGTCCTGCGCGAGATGCTGCGCGTGAGCAGGCGCTCGGTCGTCTCGATCACGAACGCCGGCCACTGGTCCAAGCGCCTGACGTTCCTGTCGGGCAGGGTGCCGACCGACGAGGGCGTGGACCGCCACGGGATCCACAGGCTGATCACGGTCGCCGACTTCGAGTCGCTGTGCGACCACAGCGGCATGCGGATAATCGAGCGGCGCTACCTCAACAGGGAAGGGCGCGGGACGGGGCCGCTGCGCGCCGTGACCGCGGCCTACCTGCTCGAGGCCGGCCGCTAGCAGGCGTCGACCTTCCAGCCGATCCCCGCGGCCGCCTCGGGAAAGCCCGGGAACGAGGTCGCGACGTTGTCGCAGTCCTCGATGAGGACCTCGCCGGACGCGACGAGCGCGCAGGCAGCCATGGCCATCGCGATCCTGTGGTCGCCCCTCGAGTCGACCCGGCCCCCGCTTGCCTGCCCGCCGCTAAGCTCCATCCCGTCCGGCCTCTCGCTTGCTTGGATTCCGACGGCCGAAAGGGCCGTAGCCATCGCCGCGATGCGGTCCGATTCCTTTGCGCGCAGCTCGGCGGCGCCGTGAAGGAGGGTCTGGCCGTCTGCCGCGGCCGCGGCAACGAGTATGACAGGCAGCTCGTCGATCGCGGCTGGGATGTCCTCGGGCCCGATCTCCGTCCCGTTCAGCTTCGCGTGCCTCACTCGGACATCGGCGACGCGCTCGTTGCCCATGGCCCTCTCGTCGCAAAGCTCGATGTCGGCGCCCATCCGGCGCATGATCCCGACTATCCCGGTGCGCGTGGGGTTGACGCAGACGTCGCGCAGGACTATGTCGCTGCCGGGTACGATCGACGCCGCGGCGATGAAGAACGCCGCCGACGAGATGTCAGCTGGGACCTCTATCTCGGCCGCTGCAAGACGCTCGGTCCGCGCGACCTCGACCGCGCTTCCCTCGCGCCTGACTTCCGCCCCGAACGACGGGAGCATCAGCTCTGTGTGGTCGCGGCACGCCTGCGGCTCGATCACCTTCGCGCCGCCTTCGGCGACAAGGCCCGCAAGCAATACGGCCGACTTGACCTGGGCGCTTGCGGTCGGCAGCTCGTACTCGATGCGGCGCAGTCCCGTCGCCGCGCCGACCCGGACGGGAGGCGTTCCGTCGTCCTCAAGCGACAGCCTCGCGCCCATGGAGTTGAGCGGGTCAGCGATCCTTCTCATCGGCCGCGACCTCAGCGAATCGTCCCCGTCGAGCACGCACTCGATCCCCCGGCCGCAGACCGCTCCCGCAAGGAGCCGGATGAGCGTTCCGGCGTTGCCGCAGTCGATGGGATTCCTCGGCGACAGCAACTCGCCCGTTCCCGTTACCTCGACGGCTCCGTCCGCCTCGGCCACCTTCGCTCCGAGCGCCGCCATCGCCGCCATCGTCGACCTTGCGTCCGCGCCCATCAGCGGGCTTGCGATCCTGCTCGTTCCCTCCGCGAGCCCGGCGAGCATGACCGCGCGGTGGGTGATCGACTTGTCGGACGGCGGGCGCAGCTCGCCGGCAAGCGGGCCTGCTGCGGGCGAGGCCTTCCAGTCGCCCATCAGTCCCCGTCCTTCCTGCCGCGCAGCCAGCCGTCGCGCAGCGCGCGGGCGGAGTCGAAGTACGAGCGCATCTCTGTCCCCTCGCTCCGGTCGACTATGTCGCGCAGCCGCTGCAGCCCCTCGATGTACGCGTCCATCTCTGCGACGACGTTCTCGCGGTTGGTCAGGCAGACGTCGCGCCACATGTCCGGGTCGGAACCCGCTATCCGCGTGAAGTCGGCGAAGCCGGAGGCGGCGTGCTCGAGGAGCAGGTCCTTATCCGGCCTGTTGCCGAGGTCGCCAACGAGGGTGAACGCCAGCAGGTGGGGCAGGTGGCTCACCGCTGCGAACACACGGTCATGAAAGCCCGACTCCATCTCCACGGTCGATGCTCCGCACTCCTCCCACAGCCCTCGCGCAAGCGCGAGCGCACCGGGCTCGCATCCGTCCCCGCAGACGATCACCTTGCGGTCGGAAAACAGTCCGGTCAGCGCCGCGCGCACCCCGCTGTGCTCGGTGCCGGCAATCGGGTGGCAGGGAACGAACAGCCCCTTCCTGTCGCCGAGCGCACGCTCCGCCTCGGAGATCACGGTCGCCTTGGTGCTGCCGGCGTCGAGCACCGCGCGCAGGTTCGGCATATCGAGCGCGGCGATCCTGTCAAGGACCGCGCCGGTCTCGCGGACCGGGACGGCGACGAGCACCGCCGCGGCGTCCTCGAGCACGGCGACGTCGTCCGACGCGGCATGCGCCATCCCGCGCCCGAGCGCGACAGCGCAGCTCTCGGGGTCGATGTCGTGCCCGAGCACCGCGTGTCCCTTCGCCTGGAGGTCCAGGGCGAACGATCCGCCGATCAGCCCCAGCCCGGCGACCCCGACAACCAGCCGGTCGCCCATCTAATCAGTTGCGCTTCGGCAGCGCCGAAAGCAAGAGCTCGTTTTGCCCGGCCGTTCCGACCGTCGCGCGCAGCCAGCCGGGCATGCCGTACTCGTCGATCTGCCTGACGATCACGCCGCCGCGGAGCAGGGCGTCGAAGGTTGCCTTGGAGTCGCCCGACTCGAAGGCGACGAAGTTCGCCTGCGAGCTGAGAGTGACGTAGCCGAGCTGCGCGAAGCCCTCGAGCAGCTGCCTCATGCCGTCTTCGTTCGTCTGCCGCGAGCGCGCGACGAAGCCCGCGTCCGACAGCGCCGCGACCGCGGCGGTCTGGGCGGCGGAGTTCGCGTTGAACGGCTGGCGCACCCTGTTGAACAGGTCGGCCGTCTCCCCGCACGAGATTCCGCAGCCGATCCGGAGGCCGGCAAGGCCGTGGATCTTCGAGAACGTCCTGGTGACCACGAGGTTGTCGTGCCTGGCGACGAGCTCGAGCGTCGGCCCCGGGCCGTCCTCGGCGTACTCGTGGTAGGCCTCGTCTAGAACGACGAGCACGCTTGCAGGGACCTTCGCGACGAACCGCGCGATCTCGTCAGGCTCGTGCCAGGTTCCCGTCGGGTTGTTCGGGTTGGCGACGAACACGACTCCGACGTCCGGGTCCGCGCAGGCTTCCGCCATCGCGTCGAGGTCGTGGCCGAAGTTCTTCGCAGGCACCACGACCGGCGCCGCTCCGCGCGCGTGGGTTGCGAGGTGGTAGACGACGAAGGCGTGCTCCGAGTAGACCGACTTGCGCCCCGGGCGCAGCGCTAGCGTTGCCGCAAGCTCGAGGATGTCGTTGCTGCCGTTGCCGCAGACGACCGAGTCCGGGTCGACGCCGAGGCTTTTTCCGATCGCCTCGCGCAGCGCGACCGTTCCCGCGTCCGGGTAGAGGTGCGGGCTGTACGACCCCGGGTCGGCGAGTGCCTTGGTCGCCGCGTCCGAGCACCCGAGCGGGTTCTCGTTCGACGACAGCTTTACGGCAGCCTCGATCCCGAGGTCGGAGCAGATCTGCTCGACCGTCTTGC
>CAZDYI010000096.1:0-6610 GCA_964509765.1 uncultured Gammaproteobacteria bacterium | reverse complement strand
GGACCGGCCGGTCGTGCCGATCGAGGAGCGCCTGAAGGTCCTCGCGGGACTCGGTAGCGTCGACTACGCCCTGCCGTTCTCCGGAAAGGACGCCGCGGACCTGGTGCGCAGGATCAGGCCCGACGCCTACGTCAAGGGCGGGGACTGGAAGGACAGCGACCCGCCGGAGGCCATGGCCGCAAAGGAGATCGGCGCGACGGTGGTCTACACCGACATGCGTCCCGACATCTCAACGTCCGAGATCATCAGCCGGATTGCGGGCAGGAAGAGCTGAGCGCCCCGCCCTGTCCGCCTAGTCGAAGTCGAGCTCGAGGCCGACCACAATCCTGGCCTCGTTGCCGACATGGCCCTCGCGCGGGCTGTTGGAGACATGCTCGAAGGCAAGAACCGAATTCCAGGAGCCGTGCGGGCGGTTGAGGACCACGCCGGTGCGGCGCTCCCTGCCCGCGGCACTGAAGTCGATCCAGTGGCTGTCCGTCCTGTACGCCCAGTCGTCAGAGCCCGAGCTGCCGACGATCGCGATCTGACCGCCTGAGTCGATGACCGACCAGTCGCCCTTGCCGCCGGTGTATCCGCCGACGGATTCGATGCGCATGCCTCCGCCGGTCGCGGCGAGCGGGACCGTGTGGTGCAGCTCCCAGCCTTTGCCGCCGTAAGCGATTCTGTATCCGTCGTATGTCGCATCGCTCACTTCGGTGACGAGGCTTCCGATCGCCCTGCCCGCGCGCTCCTTGCCGAGCGTGTAGCTTGCGCTGAAGGCTCCTGTGCCGAGCTCCGCGCCAAGCTGGGCGCTTACGTACTGGCCGCGGCCCGCGCCGAGCTCGAGTGCGCCGCCGAAGCCGCTGCCCATGAAGGTGTCGTGCTCGACGAGCGCTCCAGCCTCGAGGCGCAACAGGGAAGACTCGCCGAGCCTGCCCGCATAGAAGAGACCGCCGCTCGAAAAGCCTGCGTCCGAGTCATTCGCAAAGCCGACCTCTACAACGGTGCCTATCCTTCCGAACGGAACGGACACGTGCTGTTCGGACCATGCGCGCGCGGTCGAAGGAACAAGCGAGTTTGCCTTGACGACGCGGCTCGCAAGGCAGCCTAGCGAACAGTCCTCGAAGCCGGAGTCGATCCGGATGGCATCGTCGTCAAACCTGCGGAGAACGACAGCCGCGGGCGTGCGCGTCTCGCCCGTGCCGAGCAGACCCATCCGCTGCCTGACATCCGCGTTCACCAAGGCCGAGGAGTCGCGCATGAAGCCGTCCAATGCGTCAAGGGCGCTGCCTTGGAAAGACACCCTGCCCGAGACGAAGTGCAGGTACGGGCGCTTGTACGAGTCGAACATGCCGAAGCTCGCGGCGCTCCTTGAGAGGGCCGGGCCAAGCGACGGTCCCGCCTTGATCACGGTCCCGGAAAGCGACTCTCCCGCAGGGGTCCGCTTCTCCCCCACCGGCTGCAGGCTTCTTTGAATGTCCAGCTTCCCCCAGCCGAAGTCTTCGTCCGGACCATCGACTGGGCCGATGTCTTCTGCGGTCTCGAGAAGGATTGACACCACGCTGGGCGCGGAAAGGTGCGGGTAGGTGGACTTCAGCACCGCCGCGGCACCGGAAACGATCGGAGCAGCGTAATCAGAGAACTTGTCAGTGGAGCCGTCGCACACTCCGGACGGATCTACGGGCATGTCAGCGGTCGTGTCAGTAGGGCAGATATTGGCTTGGGAATACGGCACGGAAAGACAATGCATGTACGCATCGCCGCATGCGTTGGCGCTGTCGACTAGCCTGTCCGAATCCCGCTCGAGCAGAGCGACCACAATGTAGTGTCCAATGTGAATCTTGTCCACCTTGGGCAAGTTGCGCATGCCTCCGCGTGTGTATAGCTCGTCTTGGAACGCCTGTTTGTCCGCTTCCATCAGGGGAGAATCAACGCCCAACAGGTCACTCACTTCGACCTCCTCGAAAAAATCGTTCGGATCGGAAGGCTTAACCGCCACGACTTTGCCGGCTGCATGCAGGCCGTCGTCGCCGGCTGCGAACACGCATATCCTCTCCTTGACTCCTTCGCTGTCCTCCGCGGCCCTGACCGGACTCACACAGGCGTTGAGCAGCAATTGGTCTACAGGGTCCAGCAGGACCTCGGGACGCATGTAGAACTCAAGGATACCGTCTGAGCAAGACCCGCTGGACAACCCTCGCACGAGCGCGCATCTTGCCTGGTCAACCTCATAGGATGAGGTCAGCAAATCTGCGCCGAAGGGAAAGTTGACCACGAATGCGTCAGAAGTAGTGCCCAGGTGATCTAGCGCGCTTTCAGCATCGGAAAGAATCACGCCGTAGTCAACGTATTCGAGCATGGACCCGTAGGCCACCCCGAACACTTGCTTGTCAATGAGCCCGGAGGCCAGCATCGCAACCTTGGTTCCGTGCAGGATATTGGAAGGGATTGGGGTTAGGGAGGGTGTCAACGGATCGGAGACCGTTCGTCCCGCGAAGGTCGGATGAGTTGCGTCAAATCCCCTTGCCACAAGGGCAATCTTGACGCCGGTTCCGGCCTGTCCGACATTGGCGTCGTAGTTGACCCTGGCAAGTTCGGCTTCCACCTGGCCTGCAATTTCGTAGTCGGTGTCCAATGACCTGGGGATGACAGGAGAGGCCACTCCTGCTCCTCCACCGCCTCCGCCTCCGCCGCAACCTGCTAATACTGCTACGACTGCTGCCGCAGGCAGCCATGCGACGGTCCTGCCCAAGCGCGGGCCTGACGCCTGTTCGTCAGATGCATGGTGGGAGGCAGATTCTGGCTCCATCGGAAAACCTCCATAATTTTCCCCTATGAAGACTCGTAAGCTGATGCATTTTGCAGGCTGGGAAAGCGAATCAGTCTGCCATGATACCGAGCATGTCAAATTATTGACTTGGCTGGCATTCCTTCCTCCTAGTCGAAGTCTAGCTCGAAGCCGACTGCAACCCTGGCCTCGCTGCCGATGTGGCCCTCGCGCGGGCTGTTCGAGACGTGCTCGAATGCCAGCACCGAATTCCAGGAGCCAAGCGGGCGATTGAGGATGATACCCGTGCGCCGCTCCCTGCCAGCCGCGCTGAAGTCGATCCAGTGGCTGTCGGTCCGGTAGGACCATTCGTCCGAGCCTGAGCTGCCGACGATGCCGAACCGGCCTTCCGAGTCGACCACGGACCAGTCGCCCTGGTCGCCGGTGTACCCGCCGACGGACTCAATGCGCATGCCTCCGCCGGTCGCCGCGAGCGGGACCGTGTGGTGGAGCTCCCAGTCCTTGCCGCCGTATGCCAGCCTGTAGCCGTCGTAGGTTGCATCGCTCACTTCGGTTACAAGGCTTCCGATCGCCTTGCTGGCGCGCTCCTTGCCGAGCGTGTAGCTCGCGCTGAAGGCGCCCGCGCCGAGCTCCGTCCCGAGCTGCGCGCTCACGTACTGACCGCGTCCGGCGCCGAGCTCAAGCGCGCCGCCGAAGCTACTGCCCATGAAGGTCTCGCGCTCGACCATCGCCCCGGCCTCGAGGCGCAACAGAGATGAATCGCCGATCCTGCCCGCGTAGAACAGGCCGCCGCTCGAGAAGCCGGCGTCTGTTTCGTCGGCGAAGCCAACCTCGACCACCGTGCCCATCCTGCCGAACGGAACCGACACATGCTGCTCGGACCATGCCCTCGCAGACGAGGGTACAAGAGAGCTGACCTTGACGTCGCGGCTCGACAGGCAGCCAAGAGAGCAGTCCTCGAATCCGGAATCGATCCGCAGGCTTGAATCGTCGTCGAACCGGCGCAGTGCTACTGCGGCAGGCGCGCGCGTCTCACCGGTGCCGAGCAGGCCCATCCGCTGCTTGACGTCCGCCGACACCAAGGACGAGGAGTCGCGCATGAAGCCGCCTAGCGTGTCAAGGGAGTTGCCCTGGGAGGAAACCCTTCCCGACACGAAGTGCAGGTACGGGCGCTTGTAGGAATCGAACAGGCCGAAGCTCGCAGTGCTCCTCGCAAACGCGGGCCCGAGCGACGGCCCGGGCTTGATCACGGTCTCGGAGAGGGACTCGCCCGCCGAGGTCAGCTTCTCCCCTACTGGCTGCAGGCTTCCAAGAATGTTCAGCCTTCCTCTGCCGAAGTCCTTGTCCGTTCCTCCGGGACCAATATCAGTTGCAGTTTCTAGGAGGATCGAAACCACGCTCGGCGCGGATAAGTGGGGATAGGTTGACTTCAACACCGCCGCGGCCCCGGAAACGATCGGAGCAGCAAAATCAGAACCAAAAAGGTCTGGCGTGGAGGGACCGGTGACGCCGCACACTCCGGACGGATCAGTCATGCAAATGGCGGCTTGTGAATATGGTACCGAGAGACAATGCATCATCGCATCTCCGCATGCATTTGAGTGACGGCTCAATCGGTTCGCCCCTGGCTCCAGCCCCGCAACAACAATGTAATGGCCTGCGTACCTGGCATCCTCCTCGGGCAGGTTGAGCACACCTCCTCGCACATAAAGTGCGTCACGCAATGCCTGCTTGCCCGCCTCGAACAAAAACGAATCGTCCCCTAATAAGGTTGCCACTTCGAATTGCGAGTAGGCAGCCGTAGACGAATTTGTTCCGTATATCCAGCCGCTCTCTTGCAGGCCATAATCACTTGATGAGGTAACGCAAATCCTTTCCTTCGTTCCGTCGCTGTTGACAGCGGCTCCGTCTGGGTTAACGCAGGCATTGTAAATTGGCTGCACTGTCGTCGGAACGAGGCTGTTTTGATTCATGGAAAAGATTATTGAACCGACAGAGCAAAATGCTCTGCTGTCTAGTCCCATGTGTGCACTCTCGCAGTTGTCCTGATCCTCAATGAGATAAGGGACGCTATCTCGGTCTATCGCAACATAATTCCCGGAAAAGTTGGCAACGAATGCGTCTGAAGTTGCACCCAAGTATTCTAGTGCACTCAAGAATTCATCTGCCATCCCACCGGCGTCTAGAAACTCAAGATCCGACCTGTATGCCACACCGTACGCTTGCTTGTCAACGAGCCCGGAGGCAAGCATCGCAACCTTTGTTCCGTGCAGAACCTCGGACGGTTCTGGGTTGTAGGAAGGTGACAACGGATCAATAATCACGCGTCCTGAAAAGGTGGGATGGTTTTTGTCCATTCCACTTTCAAATATCGCGATCTTGACGTTTGAACCGGCCTGACCGACATTCGCGTCGTAGTTGACCCGGGCAAGGTTAGCTTCTACCGGGCCAGCAATTACGAAGTCAGTGTCCAAGGACCTAGGAATAACTGGAGGGGCAACCCCTGCTCCCCCGCCTCCGCCGCCTCCGCCACACCCTGCAAGGGAAGCGGCAACACAAGCCAGTGTGAGCCTTGCGCAGGTCCTGTTGCGCCGCCACGCGTGATGTGCCTGACGGGTGCCAGGGGTCGGGACTGGCCCTCTATGTCGCGGGCCTAACGCAGATGCTTCAGATGCAAGGGGGGGGGGGTAGAAACGTGCATGTTAGGAGACCTCCATATCAGTGATGGACGTGGAACCTCTGACTGTGTGCGTTCGCTATCAGTCCAGGTCCAGGCTCAGTCCAACCGCAACCCTGGCCTCTCCGCCGACGTGGCCCTCGCGCGGGCTGTTCGAGACGTGCTCGAAAGCAAGCACCGAATTCCAGGAGCCGAGCGGGCGGTTGAGGATGACGCCAGTGCGCCGCTCCCTGCCGGCTGCGCTGAAGTCGATCCAGTGGCTGTCGGTCCGGTATGCCCAGTCGTCCGAGCCCGAGCTGCCGACGATGCCGAACCTGCCTTCAGAATCGACCACCGACCAGTCGCCTTGGTCGCCTGTGTAGCCGCCGACGGACTCGATCCGCATCCCGCCGCCGGTAGCCGCGAGAGGCACCGTGTGGTGAAACTCCCAGCCCTTTCCGCCGTAGGCGAGCCTGTAGCCGTCGTAGGTGGCGTCGCTCACCTCGGTGACGAGGCTGCCGATTGCCCTGCCGGCGCGCTCCTTGCCGAGCGTGTAGCTCGCGCTGAATGCGCCCGCACCGAGCTCCGTGCCGAGCTGCGCGCTCACGTACTGCCCGCGGCCCGCGCCGAGCTCAAGAGCTCCGCCGAATCCGCTGCCCATGAAGGTCTCGCGCTCGACCATCGCCCCGGCCTCCAAGCGCAGCAGCGAAGACTCGCCAAGCCTGCCCGCGTAGAACAAACCGCCGCTCGAGAAGCCGGCGTCCGTGTCGTCGGCGAAGCCGACCTCGACCACCGTCCCCATCCTGCCGAACGGAGCGGACACATGCTGCTCCGACCATGCGCGTGCGGACGAGGGAACGAGGGAACTTGCCTTTACGTCGCGGCTAGAAAGGCAGCCGAGTGAGCAGTTCTCGAAGCCGGAGTCAATCCTCAGGCTCGAGTCGTCATCAAACCGGCGCAGTGCAACCGAAGCAGGCGCGCGCGACTCGCCGGTGCCGAGCAACCCCATCCGCTGCCTGACGTCCGCGTTCACCAAGGACGAGGAATCGCGCATGAAGCCTTCCAGCGCGTCAAGGGAGCTGCCTTGGGTGGACACCCTTCCCGAGACAAAGTGCAGGTACGGGCGCTGGTAGGAGTCAAACAGGCCGAAGCTCGCTGTGCTCCTCGTAAGCGCGGACCCGAGCGAC
>CAZDYI010000095.1:0-8321 GCA_964509765.1 uncultured Gammaproteobacteria bacterium | reverse complement strand
TTCGTCAAGGCCCTCGAGAGGAACGTGAGGCGCGTGGCCTTTTCGGACGGGTTCCTGTCGGCGACAAGGAAGATGGCAAGGCACGTGAAGTCGAAGCACGGCAAGGATTCCGCGGAAGGGCGCCTCCTTGAGAGGCTGCAGGAGATCAGGGTCAGGGCATCGCCAGCAAGGGAAGCCGGGAAAATCAAGATCGACTGGTGGTTCATCATCGACTCGTACTCAAGGGCGGAAAGGAAGGTGTGGGCCGTCTGGATCAAGAAGTGGCTGGGCAAGGTCGACACGAAAGGCGCCTTCGTCCTCGGGAAGCGGAAGGTCTGCGACATGTCGGGAATCACCGCAAAAAACTACTGGGCAAGCGACCAGATGGACTTTGACAGCCTTTCCCACGAGACGATCGCTGAGGGCAAACAAGGGCAGGAATGACAGCGTTCCACAAGCCGGGGCGGCGAAGGTCAGCCTCGAGTTCGGGATGTCGTTCGTTCGCATTCCCCTCGAGACCTCTCCGAACGTCATGCACTGCGACGCGCTCGAGACCTACTGGAGCGAGCTGCTGCCGGCGGGCGAGTGTTCCCACGTGTTCGGCAACCCGCCGTTTGCGGGGTCGAAGCAGCGCACCCCGGAGCAGAGCAGGCAGGTGAAGAGGATCGCCGGAAAAGCAGGACCCGCGGCAGATCTGGACTGCGGCGCAGCCTGGTTCATCCTGACAGGCAGGTACGCGCAGGAAGGGGGCGCTCGGATCGCGTTCGTGTCCACCAACTCGATAGCCCAGGGCGAGCAGGCGGGCAAGCTCTGGCCGATGCTGTACGGCATGGGCCTGGAGATCTCCTTTGCCCACCGGACCTGCACGACCGGGCGTCGATGCCCGGCAGCCTGCTTAGGGCCCACCGGGCCCAGGACAGGGCGGTGGACGGGATGTGCCGCAGGAGGGAGGAGGTACGCCTCCGACGCGGACCGCCTGCAGCGCCTGCTGGCGGAGTACGAGGGGCTTGCCGCCCCGCCGGCGCGGAACGGGTCGATCGAGCTTTAGCAGGCCCTTCCGGCCCGCGCGCAAGGGGGCAGCGCAGCCGCTCCGCCTAGGCGCCGCGTTCCCTGCCGGTTTCAGGCGCGTCTTTCCTCGATCCTGGCACAGGCTCCTGCACGGGGATCCCGTCCCGCCTGACTGCCTTGAGCATCCAGTCGTCGCTGAGGCTGGCCCATTCGACGAGGTCAACCATGAACGGGAGCCTTGACTCCGTGAGGTCGTCCTTCAGGCCCATGTACCTGGCGGCGGGCGTGACGGGATCGTTCCCCATGATCGCCAGGTCCAGGTCCGAGTACTTCCTTGCGGTTCCCTTGGCGCGCGAGCCGAAGGCCAGAACCTCCCGGTCGGGAATGTGCTTCTTGAGCAGCTCCCGGACTATCGCGAGTTGTTCCGGCCGTATGTCAAGGCGGCCCGCCTTGCCGGTCACGGCATCTTCTCCCTGAGCCTGTCGCGGAGGAACTCGACCTCCTTGATGAATGCTGGAATCACCGCGATCACCTCCGCCGCCACCTTTTCCTGGTAGGTGTGGGTGGCCTTCCCCCTGATTTTCCTGTAGTCATACCAGGCAGACCAGTCCTCGAGCAACAGGCCCTTGCCGGACGCAGTCCTGATCAGGTCGGGAAAGGACATCTCTGCAATCTCCTCGTTTGCAGCCCCGAACTCGAGAAACCGCCGCAGGGTCTTGTGCGACAGCTCGTAGGTGAACTCGAAGCGCTTGATCAGCGCGTCCCGCACGTAGACCTGGCTGGTGTCGGCCTGGTAGTCCACCCAGTTCTCGTTCAGGCGGTCCAAGGCCCGCTCAAGCGGAACCACGCTCGGCGGGCCGTCTTCGGTCTTCTCCATGGCTTGGGCAAAGGGCAGCTGGGGTCCGTACGGGGAAGTGTGTGCCGAACCTGCAAGGGGGCTGGAAGGACGCATACCGCCGCAGGAGCTCGTTCCGTCGTTGCCGCTTCCGAGGTTCCCTGCAAGCCGCGGCCTGGACGACGGCCGGCTAGGCGTCGCCCTGCGCTTGCCTCTTGGAATGTCCGGCGCAGATTGTCACCTCACCGAACTTCAGGGCGAACCCGCACCTGGACAGGGTCACAATCGACTCGAGCAACTTGTGGCCCTCGGGAATGCCCTCGCAGGTCAGCTCGTTGGGCGGAACGTCTTCGACCTCGAGGGCGCCGCGGTCCCCGGGACCGTCAGCAGCCCCGGGCTCCTCGGGAACCGCAGCGGCGCCGGGGCCGGCCGGCGCGGGCGGCACGGGATCCCCTGCCGGCGGAGCGGCCGGGACGTCTTCCCTGCAGGAGTCCAGCAGGGCGTCGAGGTCGAACCCCTCCTCGTGGGGGTTGACGATCTCCATGCCCTTGTAGCTCCCCAGCCTGGCGACGGCCTTGTCCCCGGTCAGGAAGTACCTGCAGCCCTCGCGGCTGAAGACCACCAGCATCTGGGCGTCGTAGACGGACAGGCCGCTGTGCAAGCAGGCCAGCTCCATGGCCTCGTCCGAGTCATCCGCGGTCAGCCCGACGACGTCGAAGTTCAGCATGAGGTCCTGGGCGCGTCCGTAGGCGCTGTCCCTGTCAAGCAGCCTGTCCTCGCCACTGGTCGTCCCGTTGAAGAACTCGGTTATGCACTGGGGCGACAGAATGGCCCCCTTTTTGGACAAGGTGCCGACGATCCCATCGGCCACCTGCTTCCGGCGGCCGGGCTTCTTCTGCACTGGATCGATCAGGACGTTGGTGTCGATTCCGATGAGCCTCTCGGGCTGGTCCCCCTCGGGCAGGTCAGCCATAGAGATCGGCCCTGGTCAAGATCAACTTGGCTTTTGGATTCCCTGTCATGGTCCTCAGGCGCTCCAGCCAAGCGGCGTGCTCTTCATCCGTCATGGGATCCTTGTGCTGCGTCCAGTTGAGCTCGGCGCGCCTGCGCCCGCCCTTGGTGATGTAGACGTGGTCGCCGCGCTCGATGCGCTCGACGATGCGCTCCATGAGCTCGGGGGTCATGTCGGAGGCCTCGACCTCGTACCTCTCGCGGGGCCTTCTCGGGGGCTCCTCGGCCTCTTGTTGCTGCGGGACGTCCTGGGGGGTTCCTTTCATGCCTCCAATCCTAACACGGATTGCGCGGGAAATGCGAAGGCCCGGGGATGGAAACAAAATTTGTTGACAATTATTACAAAATAAACTGCGAGCACCCCGGGCCAACAACCCATGGCAACCTGCCTAGCCAAGGGGTTGCCTCCGGACGGGCAGAGCTGCTGTGAGACCAGTTGCAATTACCGGTCAGTTACCGAGCGGACAGAACTGCGCCCTTGTCGGACAAAGCGTCTACGATTTCCTCGGCAACCTGCATCAAGTCGCCGAGCTCCTTCTGGAGCGGTCCGATGAGGACGTTGGTGTCAACGCCTATGAGCCTCTCCGGCCGGTTACCCTTGGGCCGGTCAGCCATAGAGGTCTGCCCTGGTCAGGATCGGCTTGGCCTTGGGGTTACCCTTCGGGTTTTTCAGGCTCTCCAGCCAGGCGGCGCGCTCCTCCGGCGTGTGGGGATCGATGTGCATCGTCCAGTTCAGCTCGGCGAGCCTCCGCCCGTCCTTCGTGAAGAAGACGTGGTCGCCCGGCTCGAGGCGCTCGACGATGCTCACGACGCGCTCGGCGGTGACTTCCGAGAGGTCGATCTCGATCCACTCGGGGGGCCTTCTCGGGGGCTCCTCGGCCTCCTGTTTCGGTGCGGAGTCCTTCATAGGCAACATGCTAACACGGATTGCGCTGGAACCGCAAAGGGCCGGGAACGGGGACGAAACTTGTTGACAACAATGACAAGCAAACTAAGCAATCCGCGGCGTCCATGTCGGGCAGCCCGCCTGCGGAACCCGGCCCTGCCAAAGGGGTGGCCCTTGGGCATTTCATTGCAGATTATGCTGCGCAAACGCAATATCCGGTTGCGCTGCCTGTCGTTGCCTCTTCGGGACCCTTCGCAAGCCGCGAATCGGTCGGCTAGGCGTCGCCCTGCGCTTGCCTCTTGGAATGTCCGGAGTTGATGGTGACCTCACCGAACTTCAGGGTGAACCCGCACCTGGACAGGGTCACTATCGCCTCGAGCAACACATGGCCCTCGGGAATGCCCTCGCAGGTCAGCTCGTTGGGCGGAACTTCTTCGACCTCGAGAGGGTCGCCGTCCCCGGGGCCGTCAGCGTCTTCTAGTGTCTCGGGAACCGCAGCGGCGCCTGAAGCAGCCGGCGCAGGCGGCACGGGATCCCCTTCCGGCGGAGCGGCCGGGACGTCTTCCCTGCAGGAGTCCAACAGGGCATCGAGGTCGAACCCCTCCTCGTGGGGGTTGACAATCTCCATGCCCTTGTAGCTTCCCATCTTGGCAACTGCCTTGTCCCCGGTCAGGAAGTACCTGCAGCCCTCGCGGCTGAAGACCGCCAGCATCTGGGCGTCGTAGACTTTCAGGCTGCCGTGCTTGCACGCGAGCTGCGTGGCCTCTGCCACGTCGGCCTTGGTGATCTGGACGATCTCGAAGTTCTTCATGATGTCCATGACGCGGCCATGGGCGTCGTCCCTGCCCAGCAGGCTTTCGCTGCCCTTGGTCGTCCCGTTGAAGAACTCGGTCAGGGCCTGGGTGGGCAGAATTGCCCCATTGCCGTACAGGGCTTCGACGACCTCCTCGGCCACCTGCTTCCGGCGGCTGGGCTTGTCCTGGTACGGATCGATCAGGACGTTGGTGTCGACTCCTATGAGCCTCTCGGGCCGGTCCCCCTTGGGCAGGTCAGCCATAGAGATCGGCCCTGGTCAAGATCAACTTGGCCTTGGGGTTCCCCTTCGAGTTCCTCAGGCGCTTTTTCGCAGCGGCCAGCTCCTCCGCCGTGGGGGGATCGATGTGCATCGTCCAGTTCAGCTCTGCGATCCTGCGCCCGTCCTTCATGAAGAAGACGTGGTCGCCCGGCTCGAGGCGCTCGACGATGCTCACGACGCGCTCGCCTGTGACCTCCGAGAGTTCGATCTCGATCCACTCGGGGGGCCTTCTCGGGGGCACCTCGGCCTCCTCTTTCTGCGGGACAGGGACTTCCTGCGGGCTGCCTTTCATGCCTCCAATCCTAACACGGATTCTGCGAATGGCATGCATGTCCGGGCGCGGGCGGGGGGCCTCGCTGCAAAAAATGTCACAGGACCGAGCCGTCCCGGCCCGTTCCGCGCCCCTCCGCCCCATGCCGCGCATGTGACATTCGGCAGCCGTCCCGGCCCCTTAAGGATACAATCCCCCGTTGCTACTTCCCGAAAAATGCAGACGTCCGAGTGCAGGGTCCCGCAAGGGGGCCAGAAGGAGCTTGCCTTGCGCAGGGGGGGGGTGAGTAGGGCGCCCGGCCTTCGGGAGGCGTCAACCGGGGAGCCTGCCGGAACCGGCAGCGAAGCCAAGGCGCCTGCCCCTTTCGGCATTCTCATATCGGCTCACTGCTGACCTTCCGGCGCGCAGTTGCATGGATCTCTAAATATTCAGTCTCTCTCCTCTTGCAGGCCATTCCCAGGCGATCTCTGAACCTGTTCCAAGGAGCCATTTCGCCATGCGCTTGCGGAAGCCCGAAGAAGATCTCACGCCTCAGCAGTGAAATCGCCTCCGTTGAAATGAACCATGTGGTCCGGGCTGTCGCTCAGCCAGACTACCGTCCCCCATGAGATATGTTCCAGGTGCTTGCGGAAGTCCGCCATGGAAGACATTGCCGAGACGAAGACAGGTTCCGGCTCGCAACCGCTCAGCAGGTCCTCCAGCTCGATCTTTCTCTTGGGCGATACCGGTCCGTGCGTCGACACCGCCTCGACAAGGAACAGCCGGTCCCGTTCCATGTCGTGCAGGATGACGTCGGGAAACTTCCCGTGCTTCGGCATGATGACCCCGATGTCGGCAAGCCTGCCTGCCTCGATGTGGAAGTCCCGCTTTGCGGTGTCCCCGAGGTACAGCAAGCCTGCCCCCGGAGCGAACCGCGGCGCAAACTCCTCAACCACTGCCCTTTGAATCTCGTTGTGCGCTCCCGGGGACAACAGCCTCTCGGCGCCTTCGGGCAGCTCGACCGGCACTGTCGGGAGCCTTCTCCCACCCGCATACCTGTCCCCCAGCCGGCCCCTGGACGCATGGAAGCCGCGGACGGCCGCTTTCCAGCCGCCCGAGTCGAAGGCGCGCACGGCTCGCAGCGCGTCCTCCGTGACGGCGTAGTGGACCCTCGGGCTGTTGGTCGGCAGGTCCGGCTCGAAGGGGTTGCGGTCGGCGACGCCCCCTTGGAGGAACTGGTGCAGCACCATGCGCCTGATGGTTTCCCGCGTGTTCGGAGCGTACCGCACGCCGAAGCGGCTGCATATTCGGGCCATGATCCCCTTGCTGACAGTCAGGGGACGGCGGGTGGCGCCGGACCATTTCCTGCCCGGGGCAAGCCCGCACAGAGCCAGCAGCGTCAGGGCGGACATCCTGTTCTGCTGGGCGGCAGGCATCCCGAGGGCCTTGAGGATGGCCTTGGCGCCGTCCGCGTCAGGGGCAACGGCAACCTCCCCCGGCTCCGCGGCGCCTGGAGCGCCGCCGCCGAACCCGCACCGATTCCCGTCCGCATCCCGGGCGCGCCGGCCCATATCCAGCAGCCTGCCGCGCTCCGGCAGCCTCATGGCGCGCAGCTCGGTCGCGCTGACCTGCGTGTTCCCGTTCGAGACCCGGAAGTGCGTGTTCATCAGCGAGCCGTTGAACAGGGCCGCAAGGCCCCAGGCCTCGTCCTCGGAGATCTCCCCGCCCGGCCGGTGGAGGTAGTTGAGGTGGTTCTCCAGCCCGATGCACGGGAGGTCGAACTCCGCTGCGATGTAAGGCGCGGCGACGAGCCGCTGCCCTTCGTCCTTGGTGCTGAAGCGCCGGAGCAGGACGTAGTTGCGGTTCGGCAGGAGAAGTCGCCCGGCCCCTTCTCGCGCAATATGCTGGCCGGAAGCCCTGCCGGCGGGCCACCTCACCTCGAACGGCGAGACGTTCGCGAGCCGCAGCAGCGGAACGTGGCTTGACGGCACGTCGCCCCCGGAGCTGACCAGGCCGGCCGCGCGAAAAGGGATCACCGGTCCCGTCGAGGCCTCCAGCCCGAGCCGGCCGAGCGTGTTCGGCCATCGGTCCACCTCCTCGAGAACGCGGCTTTCCTCGGGGGTCTGCGGAATCCGGAGCGTCTTCTCCGGGGTTGCCATGTCCAGCGCCGTTCCCAAGGGCACCTCGTGGCGAAGCGGGCTGCCGATGTCCCCGACCCCGCGGCTGGACGTCACGGCCAGGCTTGCTCCGTTCCCGGACCCGACCCAGCCGCCGTCCCTTTTCCCGCGGATGACGATGTTCTCCTGCAGCACCCCGTCCCGGCTGAAGGCGTCGTTGCGGGAATGGAACACATGGACCGCGGCGGGCCGCACCATCTTGAAGAACTCCTCGCGGAACCTCCGGAAGTACCTTCCCGAGGAGAAGCTGCGCGGAACGAGGTAGACAAGGTCACCGCCTTGCCTGAGCAACGCGGCGCTCACCGCCATGAACAGCGCGTAGATGTTGGGCTGGCCGTGCACCACCTTCGACGCGGCGACGGCCCTCGGGTCGATTTTCTTGAGCTTGAGATAAGGCGGGTTGGCGATGACGGCGTCGAACGGCGGGTCGCCGGCAGGCGTCGCGGGGCGCTTTCCGCCCGACTGGAGGAACCTTGCGTTGCGCAGCACGAAGTCCGTCGTCTCCGCCCTGGCCGTGAGGTCGACCCGGTGGACGGCCATGCACCAGGAGGCCAGGCGCCCGAGCACAGAGCCCAGTACATCATCGGCGAGTCCGGCGTCGACCTCGTGGCAGACCAGGTCGATCCGCTCCGGCCTGTCCGCCCCGGAGCACAGGGCCTCGACCGCGGCGCATGCAAGCACGCCCGCGCCTGCGGCCGGGTCGAGCAACCGGATCCTTTTCCCTGCCGGGCGGATCATGCCGGCCATGAAGCGGGCCAGCGGCACCGGTGTCAGGTACGTCCCGCGCTCCCTCCTGACGGCCTCCGGCATCCCTGCGACATGCCATTGACCGGCCCGGTCGGCAAACTCCGCCGGTCGCTCCCCCGCTTCGGGCAGGGGTCGCCCGCCGCCCGCGGGCCGAACAACGGCCAACCGCCGGAACCGGGTCCGGCCCAAACCGCCTCCTGCGGATGCGGCATGGCCTGAAAGTCCGGTTTGCCTTTGCACGAAGACCTGTCGGATTATACGGGCTGGCAACACGGCAGTCAAGGGGGAGGGCCCGGCCGTCCCGCCCGGCAGACAGGCAGTCCTTGCCTGAAACCCCGGGCCAAGCCTCCCCC
>CAZDYI010000094.1:0-2713 GCA_964509765.1 uncultured Gammaproteobacteria bacterium | reverse complement strand
CGAGGACATGAAGCCGCTCAACCGGAGCAACGACGCCTGCTGCGACACCAAGGGCAACCTCTGGGTCGGGACGATGCAGAACAACATCGCGCCCGACCAGTCGGACATCAGCATCATCGGCGCGACCGGGGCGCTGTACCGGGTCGACGCGGAACTGAACATCGAGCTGAAGGTCGGGGACGTCGGCATCTCGAACTCGTGCTGCTTCTCGCCGGACGGCAGGACGATGTACTTTTGCGACACGCTCACGGGCGTGATCTGGGCGTACGACCTGGACCCGGACAGCGGCGCGATCTCGAACCGGCGCGACTTCGCCATCCACGAGAGGGGGCATCCCGACGGCGCGACCGTCGACGCCGACGGCTGCGTGTGGTCGGCGCGCTACGACGGAGGGTGCGTGATCAGGTTCACCCCGGAGGGCAAGGCAGACCGCATTGTCGAGGTGCCGACGACGAACATCACCTGCTGCTCGTTCGGCGGGCCAAGGCTCGACACGCTGTACATCACCACGGCGAGGGCCGGCAAGGACGCCGCGCAGCTCGAGTGCGAGCCCGAGGCCGGCAGCCTGTTTGCGGCCGTGCCGGGGGTGACCGGCATTGCCGACGTCAGGTTTGCGGGATCAGTCTAGGCTGCGGCGCGTAAGGCTGCGTCTTTGGAAGAACCGGGGTCAGCTTGATGCGCAACACTGACTATATTCGGTGGCAACCGATCTCGTGTGCGTATTTCCAGTGCTGGTCATCCCAGAATTCTCCTCAAGCGACTTATGATGTCCATTCGGTGTGCGTAGACGCCTTCCAGCACAACCGCGCCAGGCTCCTGTACCGTGAAAACACGGACACTGGAAAGCCTTTCACGCCCCAGCTGCGGACAGACTTGCCTCTCACCACTATGTACGTTGCACATGCATAAGGGTTCTCGACGACAAATTTGATGCTGTGCCTTACCCTGTTAGAAAACCTGATAGCGATGTCATCACCGGCACGAATCTTATATCCCTTCGCGATCGAAACCATATTGGCCTTGAACCGAGCACTTCGGATTATCTTGTAAGCCACGATCTACCCGCCGGCAGCCTTTCGCACGTCCTCCATGTCCGCGTCTGTCCAGGGGGCGTAGTCGTCCTCTTGCATGGTCTTGGCCAGCATGTCGTGAATTTCCTGGCGCTCGTCCTCCAGGTGTTGTTCCATGTGACGGCGCACCAGGTCCCTTATGAACTCGCTGGGAGATTCATACAGCGAGCCCTTTCCAGTGACTGCATCCACATACTCTGCGAGCAGTACAGGCAAGGTAGCGTGCAGTTGCCTGACCTCGAGTTCCGCAATTGAGGGCTTGGGGTTTTCTTCCGGCATATCATGGGTTTTTACTTGATTATGCAAAGACGGCCTCTAGAGGCAACACACGCAGTTGCCAACTCATCTGCTGAAGCCCAGGCAATCAAGCCACTGGATCATCCGTTTTTTTCCTCGTCAAACCATTGCCTCAATCGGCCCATGAAACCCCGCCACGTCGCATAGGCTGACATCCCGGAAGTATCTTGCCCGTTGCCTTGAAAATAATGTCACTCCAGACCAAGCAATGAAACGTCACCTGAGATTCCCTGCGCTCCGGGCAGGGCCCAAAGCGCGCAATACATGCCGCATCAGATATCGGTTCCTGCCTGGGCAGTTGACGGCCGGTTGACCGGGGTCGGCGGCTCCCTGCCCGCAAGCGCCGCCATTATGTTGTCGATTACGAGGTCGGCCATCCTCATCCTGGTCTCGACCGCCCCGCTTCCGACAT
The DNA here is from genome assembly GCA_964509765.1 of uncultured Gammaproteobacteria bacterium. Lineage (GTDB taxonomy): Bacteria > Pseudomonadota > Gammaproteobacteria > Tethybacterales > Tethybacteraceae > CAZDYI01. The sequence goes on along the minus strand of CAZDYI010000094.1, from coordinate 934 downwards.
GCGGAAGGAGCAGCGCGTTGTCGAGCGTCCTGAGCCCCTCCGGTATCTCGGGCTCGTCGCGGTAGACGTCGAGCGCCGCGCCCGCAAGCCTGCCGTCTGCGAGGCGCTCGGCGAGGTCCGCCTCGTCGATGACGTTGCCCCGCCCGACGTTGACCAGGCGCCCCTTCGGCCCGAGCGCGTCGAGGACGTCCGGTCCGACCAGGCCGTCGGTCTCAGGCGATCCCGGGACTGCGCAGCAGAGCACGTCGGCCCAGCCTGCGAGATCGACCAGGCTTGGAACATGCTTCCAGGGGACATCCTTCGGCGCACGGCAGTGGTAGGCGACCTCCATCCTGAACGCCCCGGCGCGCAGCGCGACCTCGCGTCCGACGCCGCCCATCCCGAGCATGCCGAGCCTCTTTCCGCGCAGCTCCAAAGCCAGGGGAAAGCTGCCCTCGACCGGCCACCTGCCCAGCCGCGCGTAGCCCTCGGCCTGCGACATCCGGCGAAGCAGCGAGACCATCATCCCGAGCGCGAGCTCCGCGACTGCGTCGTTGAGCACGCCCGGGGTGTATGTCACCCACACGCCCCGCCGCTCGGCGCGCGCGACGTCGATGCCGTCGTAGCCGACGCCGAAGTTGGCAATGACCTTGAGCTCGCTCGAGTCCCAGGCCCACTCCGGAACCCCGTCGTGGCTGGTGGTGACCAGGGCCTCGACCCCTTCGTGTCCGTCGCCTTCCCTGCGCACGCTGAACGACCCCTCCAGGCGTGAGAGGCTTTCCGGGAGGCCGTCCATGATCTGAGTCGCAAGGAAGACCGCCTTGCGCTCGCTCACTTCATGTTCCCCCGCATCAGCTCGACGATCCCGCTGTGGTCCATGTCGGCGCCGCCCTTGTCGACGAACTCGGCGAACGCCTTCTCGGCAAGCTCAAGCATCGGCATCTCGACCCCGAGC
>CAZDYI010000093.1:0-8377 GCA_964509765.1 uncultured Gammaproteobacteria bacterium | reverse complement strand
GGCTCGAGGACCTTCTCGTGCGGCATCACGATCTGGCGCTGCAGCGGGGTGAGCCGCTCGAGCAGCTCCTGCGACGGCCGGTACGGGTGGCGGAAGAACCCCCACGACGGGCCGTAGCGATAGACGAGCATGCGGCGCTGGCCCTCGTTGGCCCGCTTGGCCGAGCCGTGCATGATCGAGTCGACGAACAGAAGCGCGTCGCCCGCTGACAGGAAAACCTCCATGCCGCCCTCGACGCCGTCGGCCGAGGTCGCCTCGTCGTCCTTCATCCTGTGCTCGTGGTAGCGGGGGTGCTCGACGCACGACTTGTGGCTGCCGGGTATGATGATCGTCCCGCCGTCGCCCTCGCCGATGTCGGTCAGGGCCATCAGGATGTTGACCTGCGCGCAGTGGAACCTGTTGTTGACGTAGCTGTAGCTGTTGCGCAGCAGACCCTCGGTCGCGCCTGAGTGCAGGCCGATCGCCTCGCCCGGCCCCCTTATGCTCGCGAAGTTCTCGTCGATGAACACAGGGCCGTGGTGGCCGTCGAAGTTCGGCTTGTCGGTGCCGATGAAGTGGGTGATCAGGTCGTACCAGGAGGGATGGTCGATCAGGCGCTCGAAGGCCGGGCCGGCCTCGTAGATCTGCTGGAGGTTCAGGCCCTCGTGGCCGCCGCTGAAGTTGTGGCCGTGGACATGGCCGCGCCACTCGTTCTCCTTGGTGTCGAGCATCCCGTCAAGGACAGAGTTGCACTCGGCGACCTCGTCGGCCGACAGCGCGCCCTCGAGGACCAAGTAGCCCCTGAGGTCGAACAGGTACCTTTGCATCGGCGTGACCATCATCTGCCCTCCCGCGTTGCTGACGTGTCGGCTGAAGGGGATTTTATTTGCTTGATGCTGACAGGCGATTGCTCGTCAGTATGTCGGGGAGCGTTTGCCAGCCATCAAGTCCTGGGCCTGCCTCATGCGCTTCATCTCGCCTCGATCCTGCAGAGCCAAGGAGCTGCTGATGGATGGAAGATGCAGATGCGTGACGCAGAGGTCGCAAGGCGATTCCAGAGAAAGCAATCACGAAGAGATCACAGCAGGTTCGGACCTAGAATGTGCGGCTACGCAACGGAGGCACGGCAAGCTCTCGGGTCAGCGGGGTTGACTTGTCCGCCGCATTCGTGCTAACATGTGAACGTCCCGGCAATCACGGACTTGGTCGGAGCCCATGCCCCTTTAGGGGTTATCCTTTCCGGATCATTGGATCTGGCGTGTTTGCCGGGACACTGTTACCGGCTCGGACTGTTGGCTTCGCTTGCCGAATTGATCTCGAGGCCATTCCGCAAGATCGGATTGACAGCTTGACAGCACGGCAGAAAAACGGTAGAATTTCCTGCGAGGCCCCGGCAACACGGACTTGGTCGGAGCCTATGCCCTTTACGGGGTTATCCTTTCCGGATCTTTAGATCTGGCGTGTTGCCGGGGTCTCTCTTTGTCTCTCGACAATGCGAGGCATTTGCTTCCTGCTTGACTTGTCAGTCTGCTTCATGCTAACATGCACAGTGGCTCCCGGCAACACGGGCTTGGCCAGCGCCACTGCCCCTTCGGGGGTTATCCGTCCCGGATCGTTCGATCCGGCGTGTTGCCGGGGACCACTCTGCCTGGTTCGGATTGACGGTTTCCTATATCCCGATCTGTGTCTGCAAGCGTTCCGCAATGCCGGGTTGACGACTTGACAGCAGGGCAGAATGAAAGGTATAATTTCCACAGACCCTGGCAACATGGACATAGGGGCGGAGGTAATGCCCCATTGAGGGTTATACTTTTCGGTTCATGTGAACCGGCGTGTTGCCGGGGTCTCATTCAAAGGTTCAGATTGTTGGATTCTGCTTTCCCAATCTGATCCTGAGGCATTGCCACATGACCTAATTGTTGACTTGACAGCAGGGCGAATGAAAGGTATAATTTCCACAGACCCTGGCAACACGGACATTGGGGCGGAGTGATATCCCTTAGGGGACCATGCTTTCTGGATCATTTGATCCGGCGTGTTGCCGGGGTCTTATTCGTACAGACTGTTTCTTTCTGCCATTGCCCTCGGGCCTTGGCCAGTGTTGCATGTCAGAACCGTGCTGCAAGACTGGATTGGCGCCTTGACAGCAGGGCGAATGAATGGTAAAATCTCCTTAGACCCCGGCAACACGGACATAGGTCGGAGGTGATGCCCCATAGAGGGTTATACTTTTCGGATCATTGGATCCGGCGTGTTGTCGGGGTCCCTTTTATTTTATGGACGCCAAAGGATTTGTTGTGCCGCCTGATTTCTCTTGTCCAGAAATCGAAGTCATATATGAACAATCCCCCGCTCATCTTATAGTATTGCCCGTGTTCTGAATCATTAGAATGCTCGAACTTAATCCAAACCTTATCTGAAGCCGTGCCGACGTACAACTCAGTCATGGTCGCTGCTATTACGTTTCCGGGCAACATGCCGGACAACACGGATTTCATGATCATTCGTGCTGCCGCCCTCACCTCACTTTCTGAATTCTGCTCAGAAGAAAATCGCCTGTCCGTTCTGTTCCTAAGCTTTCGTACCAGCTCCCGCAGGATGACCTTGTATCCTGTGTCAGTCACTAGCACAACACGTCCGGCCATGTTCCTTGGCATGTGACTTGGAAGAACAGCAATGTCTAAGGACATTTCGCTTCTGGACGAAACGTCATGCCCCACAACTGCGAAGACGTCCACGCCGCTTTCGTATCGCTTCCTCAGGGCCGCCCCCAGTTCAGGGAAGCCTTCCCACTCAACCGCGTTCCGGCGATGCTGCTCGCTTGTGTGCTCCGAGTTCTTGTACTTCCATGTCAGTGCGTCTGCGATCGCAAGGAGGGGGTCTTCAGCAGGCGCGAACCCCGTCCTCGCGTCTCCGCGGAGTCCCGCCAGCATCTCCGCCAGCTTCCCGTCCGAAGTCGGGGCGAGGCCTATCGCAAGGGCTCTCGACGGGTCTACAACGCTCAAGGTGCATCCGCAGCCAAGCCCGTTGGGCGGAAGGAAGCGGCGCCAGACCGGGTCGTCGTGCGGGCGCACCAGGCCGTGGAGCGAGCGGTGACCCTCGCATGCGCCTCCCCTGAGGTCGGCCGAGTACTGCAGCAGGGAGCCGACGCCTCCGCCCAAAGCCTTGAGATGGACCTCCCTCCACAGCCCGGCGTGCCTGGCGCGCGACATGGCCGTCCTGATCTCCAGGTCGATCCGGCCCATGACCTCGCCTTCCTGATCGGCGTCGAAGGCGCAGACCAGGACCCTCCAGGGCCGGCTGTCCGTTCCCTCGATGTCTTCCGGGCTCTTCGGGCCCAGCTCCTCGGCCAGCCGCTCCCTGACCTCGTCGGCGGAGAGGTCACGCTCGAGACCCTTCGCCACCGCGTCCTTGAAGCCCTGGAGCAACCTGAGGTCGCCGACGCCGGTGATCGCGACGGCAAGCGACCTCGCCTCAGCCCCGGCCTCCCGGAACTCCTCGTCGTCTACGCGCAGGCCGAGGTTCCGCCAGTACTCCGCCGAGGCCGCGCCTTCCACTTCATCAAGGGGCCGCTCCTCGACGGGATAGACGCTTGGAGCAGGCGGGTTCAATTTGCGGCTTGGGTCTTCCGGAGCGGTGCGCGGGGCGGCGTATCTTACAACACCTGCCAACCGTCCGACCTGAACGCTTTCTCAAACGCAATGATTGCATGGCCTGAACGGAGACCCTGCTCAACAATGCCGAGCCTGGCCGCGACCTGTCTCCGGCGGAGAATTAGAATTCGCAGTGACAGGGCTGCCGGACTTGAGGGGGGCGAACAAGCTCCGGGTCGGCAGGACTGAAGGGAAGCAAGACCGATGAGCGAAGAGAAACACTTGGTGCTCTGCCACGGGACAATGTGCGACGACCGCCTGTTCCGCAGCCAGATCGAGAGGTTCGAGAAGGAGGGCTGGCGCATCAGGGTGCCGGTCATGCGCGGCTACCACAGCGGCCTGTGGGGGCTGGCGATGTCGATCATGCAGAACCTGCCCGACCGCTTCGCGCTCGTCGGCCTGTCGCTCGGCGCCTCGGTCGCAATGGAAATGGTCAAGCAGGCCCCGCAGCGGGTCACCCACCTTGCCCTGCTCGACGCGAGGGACACCAGGTTCACCAAGGAGGACGAGGAGGCCAAGGACCTCGACCACATGTGCGCGCGCGAGATGGGCCTGAAGTCCTTCATGGAGGACGTGATGCTCGAGCGCTACCTCCACAAGGACAACCTCGGCCGCGAGGACATCCGCAAGGTCGTGGTCGACATGGCGCTCGACCACGGCCTCGAGGTCTGGCGCGGGCAGATCTCGCTGCTCGACGGCAGGATCTCCTACCGCGACGTGCTGGTCGACTACAAGGGGCCGATGCTGATCGGCTGCGGCGAGGCGGACTCGATCACCCCGCCGAAGTTCCACACCGAGCTCGCCGAGGCGCGCGGCGAGAAGGCGGTCATCTTCAAGGGCTGCGGGCACCTGCCGGTGCTCGAGGACCCCGAGGCGGTCAACTCCGCCCTCGCAGAGCTGCTCTCCAAGTAGGCGGTCCGCCGCCTTGCCTGGGGCAGCGCGGCCCCGGGACGCCTGTTCAGTCAGGCGCTCAGTCGATCTCCTTCGGGAGGAACATGTTGAGCACCACCGCGATGAAGGCCACCGGAAGCAGGCCGGAGCTCAGAAGCAACTGGGGAGTCGGCGGCAGGTGCTGCAGCGCCTCGGGCACAGACCGCAGTCCGAGGCCGACCGCGAGCGACAGCGCGACGATGATCATGTTGCGGCGGTTCCAGACCACGTCGCCGAGCATGTTCAGGCCGGCGGAGACCACCATGCCGAACATGACGATCACTCCGCCGCCGAGCACCGCGATCGGCATCGAGGCGATGACCGCGCCGACCTTCGGGATCAGGCCGCAGACGACGAGGAAGGCCGCGCCGATGGTCACCACGTTGCGGTTCATCACGCCGGTCAGAGAGACGAGCCCGACGTTCTGGCTGAACGACGTGTTCGGCAGGCCGCCGAACATGCCCGCGACCGCCGAGCCGAGCCCGTCCGCGTAGGTCCCGCCCGAGATCTCGCGGTCGGTCGCCTCGCGGCTCGCGCCGCCCTTGGTGATCGCCGAGATGTCCCCGACGGTCTCGATCGCGCTGACGATCGCCATCAGCGAGATCGCCACGATCGCGCCGATGTTGAACTCGAAGCCGTACTTGAACGGGGCGGGTATGGCGAACCATGCGGCCTTGCCGATCGCGCCGAAGTTGACCATGCCCATTGCGATCCCGACGACATAGCCGGCGATGATGCCGATCAGAACCGCCGCCATCGACAGGAAGCCCTTGGTGAAGAACTTCACCCCCAGGGTGACGATGATCACCACGAGCGCCAGGGTCCAGTGCGGCAGGGTGCCGAACTCGGGCTTGCCCTTGAGCGGGACGCCGCCGGCGGCGTAGTCGATCCCGACCGGAATCAGCGCGAGCCCGATCGCGACGATGATCAGGCCCGTGACCATCGGCGGGAACCAGTGGCGGATCTTTCCGATGAAGGTCCCGAGCACGGCGTGGAAGATCCCGCCGATCACCACCCCGCCGAACAGGGCGGCGATGCCGGGCCCCTTGACGATCGGGATCATCACCGGGATGAACGCGAAGCTCGTGCCCTGCATCACCGGCAGGCGCGCTCCGACCGGGCCGAAGCCGATGGTCTGGAACAGCGTCGCGATGCCGGAGAACAGCATCGCCATCTGGATGAGGAACACCAGGTCCTCCGAGCCGAAGGCGTAGCCGGCGGCAAGCCCGACGATGATCGACGGCGTGAAGTTGCTGACGAACATCGCGAGGACGTGCTGCAGGCCGAGCGGCACGGCCTGGGCCGGCGGCATCTTGTAGTCCGGGTCGGACAGCTTGCTCCTGTCGAAGCCGCCGAGGGACTTCTTCTGCCCTTCGGCCGGCTGCTCGGGCGCGGCGGACGTCTCGGGAGATTCGCTGGGCGCCTCTCCTGGCGAGACAGCAGGCTCCGGGGTTTCGCCGGGCTTCTCTTCCTCGTTGTTCATCTTTCCCTCCTCCTGTCTTCGACAGGTCCGGGACTCCTTCCCCAGAGGCAGCCCCGAAAGACTTACCCCTGATGTTACTACATCACGGACAAAAGCGCGCGCCGCCTGAGCGTCAGCCTGCGGGAGCGCCCCGCCCCGGCGCTCCGCTCGCGGCTCCGTACCTGCGCCTGACGTAGCCGTCGACGAAGTCCTGGAACTCGTCGGCGATCCCCTCGCCCTTGAGCGAGACCGCCTTCTCTCCGTCCGCGTAGACGATCGCGACCGGGTTCTCGCCGCTGCCCGGCAGGCTGATGCCGATGTCGGCGTGCTTGCTCTCGCCGGGCCCGTTGACCACGCATCCCATCACCGCGATCGTCAACTCCTCGACGCCGGGGTAGTCCGCGCGCCACTGCGGCATCCGCTCCTTGAGGCGGAGCTGCACGCCCGCGGCGAGCTCGCGGAAGAACGACGACGTCGTCCGCCCGCAGCCGGGGCACGCGGTGACCGCCGGCTCGCGGTGGCGCAGGCCGAGCGACTGGAGGATCTGCCAGCACACCGCGACCTCCTCGGCGCGGCCGGCGCCGGGCTCGGGGGTAAGCGAAACCCGTATCGTGTCTCCGATCCCCTCGAGCAGCAGGACGGAAAGGGCCGCGGTCGACGCGACCGTTCCCTGCCTGCCCATGCCGGCCTCGGTCAGCCCGACGTGCAGCGCGTGCGGGCAGGAGCGCGCGAGCTTGCGGTAGGCGTCGATGACGAGCCCGACCCTGCTGACCTTCGCCGACAGGACGATCCGGTCCGCGGCAAGCCCGAGCTCCTCGGCATGCGCCGCCGACTCCGCGCATGACTCGACCAGGGCGTCTATCGCCACGGCGTCGGCGCCGCGCGGCTCGGCAAGCTGCGCGTTCTCGTCCATCCGCCTGGCGAGCAGCTCCTCGTCTAGGCTCCCCCAGTTCGCGCCGATCCTGATTGCCTTGCCCCTGTCGATCGCGATGCCCACCATAGTCGCGAAGTGCTCGCGGCGCTTGTCGCCCTTGCCGACGTTGCCGGGGTTGATGCGGTACTTCGCGAGCGCCTCGGCGCACGAAGGCTCCTTGGTGAGGAGCTTGTGCCCGTTGTAGTGGAAGTCGCCGACCAGCGGGACGCCGCAGCCCATCGAGTCGAGCCGGTCGCGTACCTTCGGGACGGCCGCTGCGGCCTTCGGGGTGTTGACCGTCACCCTTACGATCTCGGAGCCGGCGTCGGCAAGGTCCTTGCACTGGACCGCGGTCGCGACGTCGTCAGCGGTGTCGGTGTCGGTCATCGCCTGGACGACCGGCGGCAGGCCGCCGCCGAGCGCGACGCCCCCGACGTCGACCCTCGGCGACTTACGCGCGCTCACTGCCGGACCATCGGGACCGCCATCCTGCCCTTGGCGGGCACCCGGCCGCTCACGCCGCCGGCGAGCTGCCCGCATGCCGCGAGTATGTCGCTTCCGCGCTGGCGCCTGACCGTCGCGGTGACTCCCCTCGAGTTGAGCTCGTCGCGGAAGGCCATCACCCGGTTGCGCGAAGGCGCCTTGTACGGCGCGCCGGGAAAGGGGTTGAACGGGATAAGGTTGACCTTGCCCGGGACCTCGGAGAGCAGCCCGGCGAGGTCGCGCGCGAGCGACAGCGAGTCGTTTACGCGGTCGAGCAGGGCGTACTCGAAGGTGATGAAGTCGCGCGGCGCGACCTCGAGGTAGCGCCGGCATGCGCCCATCAGGTCGGCAAGCGGGTAGCGGCGGTTGAGCGGGACGAGCTCGCTGCGCAGGGAGTCGTCGGCCGAGTGCAGCGAGACCGCAAGCGCGACCGGCGCCTCGTCGCGCAGGCGGTCGATGCCCGGCACCACGCCCGCGGTGCTGACTGTGACCCTGCGGCGCGACAGACCAGGGCCGTGGTCGTCGGTGAGGATGCGCAGGACCGGCGCGACCTGCCCGAGGTTCAGGAGCGGCTCGCCCATGCCCATGAACACGACGTTGCTAATCCGGCCGCTGTCCGTGGCCAGCTTCGACGCGGCGTGGAACTGGCCGATGATCTGCCAGCTGTCGAGGTTCTTCTCGAAGCCCTGCATGCCGGTCAGGCAGAAGGTGCACGCGAGCGGGCAGCCGGCCTGGGAGGATACGCACAGAGTGCGCCTGCGCTCCTCGGGTATCCACACCGCCTCGACCGAGCAGCCGCCGGCGTCGAACAGGAACTTGCGCGTGCCGTCCGAGGCCGCGCTCTCGCCGGTCATCTCCGGAGCCTCGCAGACGCTCTCGGCCGCCAGCCGCTCGCGCAGCGACTGCGCGAGGTCGTGCATGCTCGAGTAGTCGGTCTCGAGCCTGCGGTGCACCCAC
>CAZDYI010000092.1:0-9254 GCA_964509765.1 uncultured Gammaproteobacteria bacterium | reverse complement strand
TAGAAGGCCGCGTCCTTGACGTCCTGCGGGGCGTTCTTCGGGATCGACGCCGTGCGGCACCAAAGCGAGATCGCCCGGTTGGTGATCGAGCCGTCGTCGTTGACCCAGCCCGGGACGATCGCGCCGCGCTGGTCCTCGGCGCGCTCGACGCCCTGCTGCTGGACGGTGAACTCGGCGAGGTCGATCCACCAGACCGACATCACGTCCGAGCCCGACTGCCAGCGCTGGATGGTCGTGCCGATGTCCATGCTCTCGGCGCCCGGGGGCCCGAACTTGATGATCTCGCGGAACATGTCGAGGGACTCGGCCGCCTTGCCCTGGTTGATCACCGGGTTCATGTTCTCGTCGAAGTAGTTCACCCCGGCGGACGCCGCGATGTCCATCCAGAAGCCCCAGCCGAAGTTCGGCGGGTTGACGACCATCGAGGTACCGTAGATGCCGTCCTTGCTCAGCTCCTCGGTGAAGAACTGGTTGGTCTCGAGGAACTCGGGCCAGGTCTTCGGCACCGCGAGCTCGCGCTGGAAGCGCGAGGAGAACTTGCGCTGCAGGTCGGGGCGCTCGAAGAAGCTCTTGCGGTAGTGCAGGATGTGGATGTCGCCGTCGAGCATCAGCCCGTAGGTCTTGCCGTTCCACTTCGTGTAGAACTCGCGGTAGGCCGGCATGACCCAGTCGAGGTACTCGTCGGTGCCCTCGTACTGCGCGAGGTAGTCGTCGAGGGGCTCGAGCTGGCCGGTCTGGGCGAAGGTCCCGAAGAACAGGCTCGGGAACTGGACCCAGTCGAAGCGCGGGCGCTTGGAAAGCAGCTGCGGGAGGATCTTGGCGACCGCATCGCCTCCGTCGTAGTTCTCGCGCGACTTGATGCCGACGCCGGCCTCGTTCATCAGGTGCGGCGACAGCCACAGCGGGGCGTGGAGCCAGTTGCTGTCCTGGAAGTAGGTGAGCTCGACGTCCTTGAAGAGCTTCTTGCCCGGCGGCACGCTGGTCGCCCCGAGGGCCATCCCTCCGGGCATCGCGGAGGCTGCGGCTCCCGCCGCGGCTCCCTTGAGGAACTTCCTGCGGTTAATCGCTGTGGTCTGGGCCTTGAATATTGACATGGAATCCTCCCCGATCAATGCCGCTCAAGCCGGCGTCAGCATTATATCGCAGCGCCCGTGGAGCGGTCGAAGAACAGGGCCTGCCCGCCGTCGAGCCGGAAGCCGGTCGAGTCGCCCACCTTCAGCGCGCTGTCCGCCCCGCCGGCGACCTTGAAGCGGCTGCTTCCGGCGCGCATGCTGTAGACGACCCTCTCGCCGAGGTACTCCCGGACCTCGACCTCGGCGCGCAGGTCCTGCGACTCCGGGTCGATCTCCAGGTGCTGCGGCCGGCAGCCGAACACCAGCTCGCGCCCGGCGAGCTTCTCTGCCCCGGGCGGCTCCAGGGACATGTCCCCGTCGCCGACGACGACCTTGCCGCCCTCGACGGCCGCGTCCATCAGGTTCATAGCCGGCTCGCCGATGAAGCCCGCGACGAAGGTGTTCGCGGGCCGGAGGAAGAGGTCCTGCCTCGTCCCGACCTGCTGGAGCCGCGACTGGTGCATCACCGCGATCCGGTCGGCAAGGGCGAGCGCCTCGAGCTGGTCGTGCGTGACGTACATCGTCGTGCGCCCGAACTCGCGGTGGACCTCGGCGAGGTCGTTGAGCATCCGGAACTTCAGCTGCGAGTCGACGTGGCTCATCACCTCGTCGAGGATGAAGGCCGACGGCTGGCGGACCAGCGCCCGGCCGAGGCTCACCCGCTGCTGCTGGCCGCCCGAGAGCTCGGACGGCATGCGGTCCATGATCGGGCCGATGTCGAGCAGCTCGCCGACCTGCTTCACCCGGGCCTGCGCGTCGGACTTGGGCACGCCGGCGATCTCGAGCGGGAAGCTCAGGTTGCCCCTGACCGTGAGGTTGGGGTACAGCGAGTAGTTCTCGAAGCCCATCGCGACGTTGCGCTCCTGCGGGCTGAGCTCGTTGACCCTCTTGCCGTCGAAGCTGATCTCGCCGCCCGAGATCTCCTCGAGGCCGACTGTCATCCGCAGCGTCGAGGACTTCCCGCAGCCGGACGGGCCGAGCAGGGCGAGGAACTCGCCGTCGGCGATCTCCAGGTCCATGTCCTGCACGGCCCTCACCGCGCCCTCGCCGCTGCCGTAGGTCTTCGCGACCTTGGAGAACGAGAGCGCGGCCATCGTCAGGCGGGGTGCAGGAGCGAGCGGCCGTCGGGGCCGAACCACGAAAGCGAGCCGCTGTCGACCTCGAGGCGCACGCCCTCGCCGGGGCGCAGCGGCGACTCGGCCTCGGCGAGCAGCTGCAGCGTAGTGCCGGAGCACTCGACCGACAGGACTCCGTACGAGCCGAGCGACTGGAACGACGTCACCTCGCCGGCGATCCCGCCGACTTCCGACACACGCAGGTGCTGCGGGCGGATGCCGAGCCGGAGACCCTCGCCGCCACCCTCGACCGCCGCGGCGTGCTCCGGGCTGACCGCAAAGGAGAGCTTGCCTGCGCTCGCGCGCAGAGCGCCGCCCTCGCGGCCGAGGCTGACGTCGAGCAGGTTGATCCCCGGCTGGCCGAACTGCTGCGCGACGGTCACCGAGTTCGGGCGCTCGAAGATCTCGACCGAGGTCCCGACCTGCTGGATGCGCCCGCCGCTGAGCACGCCGACCCGGTCGCCGAGCGAGAGCGCCTCGGCGTAGTCGTGTGTGACGTACAGCGTCGCCGTGCGGCGCAGCTCGTCGAGGGTGTGGAACTGCTCGCGCAGGTCGATGCGGATCTTCGCGTCGAGGTGGCTCAGCGGCTCGTCGAGCAAAAAGACCTTCGGGCTCGCGACCAGCGTCCGGCCGAGCGCGGTGCGCTGCTTCTGCCCGCCGGAGATCTCGCCGGGCTTGCGCCCGAGCAGCTCGGGTATGCGCAGCAGCTCGGCCACCCGGCCGACGTGCCTCTTGACCTCGTCTTCGGGCATCCTCCGCGCCCGCAGGGGGCTGGCGATGTTCTCGAACACCGTCAGCTGCGGGTAGAGCGCGTAGGACTCGAAGGTCATCGCCGCGCCGCGCTCGTACGGCGGGACCCGGGTGACGTCCGCGCCGTCCATCAGGACCCGGCCTGCGTCCGGGGACTCGAGGCCTGCGACCAGGCGCAGCATCGTCGTCTTGCCCGCGCCGGACGGGCCAACGATCACGAAGAACTCGCCCTCGGCGATCTCGAGGCTGATCTCGTCGAGGACCGGCGCGTCCCAGCCCTTGCACAGCCGATCGAGCGCCAGGCTTGCCATCTTCTCAGCCCTTGACCACACCGAGCGAGAGCCCGCGCACCATGTAGCGGCGCAGGAGGATGAACAGCGCGACCGGCGGGATGATCGCTATGATCGAGAACGCCATCTGCAGGTTCCACAGCGTCTGGCTGCCGTGGGTGAAGGTCGGGATCACGATGGTGAAGGTCCGGACCTCGGTCCCGACGAACAGGTTGGCGAACAGGTACTCGTTCCAGGCGAAGATCCAGCACAGCATCGCGACCGAGATCATCCCCGGCAGCACCAGCGGGAAGGTCACCTTCATGAAGGCGCGGAACGGCGTGTAGCCGTCGAGGTAGGCGGCCTCCTCGAGCTCGCGCGGGGCGTCGCGGAAGAACACCATCATCAGCCAGGTCGCAAGCGGCATGTTGAACACCAGGTACAGGATGATCAGCGACAGGTGGCTGTCGGTTCCCCAGGGGGTAGCGTCGAACAAGAAGAACATCGGGATGATCACCGCCACCGGCGGGAACATCCTGTTCGAGAGTATCCAGAAGGCGAGGTTCTCGCCGCCGGCGTGCCGCGGGAAGCGCGCGAAGGCGTAGCCGGCCATCGTCCCGAGCAGCAGCGACAGCAGGGTGTTGCCGGTGGCGATGATGAAGCTCGACACCAGGGCGTCGAAGTTACTCCGCTCGGTGAACACCGCGGCGAAGTTCCCGGGGTGGAACTCGTCGGGCCAGAAGGTCGGGACCGTGCGGTTGGTCTCCTCGGTCGACTTCAGCGCCGTGATCAGCTGCCAGTAGAGCGGGAACAGGGTGATGAGCAGCCACGCGCCGAGCATGGCCCACAGCAGCGCCCGCACCGTCCTCTGCCCGCCGGCCCGGTCGGTCACGCGATCCCCTGGGCCTTGAGGACCCGCTTGAGGTACTGCAGGAACAGCGTGATGATCACCGCCGAGCACAGGAAGATCAGCAGCGCGTAGGCCGCGGCCTCGCCGATCTCGAACTCGCGCACGCCGCGCTGGAAGGCGATGTAGGCCGGCAGCTCGGTGGACTGCGCCGGGCCGCCCGAGGTCATGATGAAGACCAGGTCGACGAACTTGAAGGCGTCCATGAACCTGATGATGAACGCGATCGCGATGATCTCCTTTAGCATCGGCAGGGTGAGGCGCCACATGACCTGCCAGCTGCTCGCGCCGTCGACGCGGGCGGCCTCAAACACCCCCGGCGGCAGCGACACCCTTCCCGAGAACACGATCAGAAGCGGCAGCGCGGTCCAGTTCCAGATGTCGGCGATGACGATCGACCACAGCGCCAGCCCGCGGTTGAACCACTCGATGTGTGCGTCGATCAGCCCGAAGTTCAGCAGCGCCTGGTTAATCGCGCCGTTGGACGGGGTGAGGAGGAACTTCCACAGCACCGCGACGATCGACGGCGGCAGCATCATCGGGATCACCATGAGCACCAGCAGGACGGTGCGCCAGAAGCTGTTGCGGACGAGCTCGTAGAGCGCGAGCGCGAGGACCGTCCCGAGCGCGACCTGCAGGCAGGCGCCGAATACGAGGTACTGGAGCATGTTCCCCGCCGAGTTCCAGAACCGGTCCGAGGACAGCACGGTGCCGAAGTTCGCGAAGCCGACGTACGACCAGTTCTCCTGGAACAGGCGCATCATGTTGGTGTCGTGGAGCGCGTGGTAGAACATCCAGACCGTCGGGTAGACGACGATCGCGACGAGCACCAGCACCGGCGGCAGGACGAGCGCAAGCGGCACCCAGCGGCCGACCTGCAGCTTCGCGCCGCCCCTCTTGGAACTGAACCAGTCCGGAAGCCCGGCATCGGTTTTCGCCGGCGGTGTCACCTCTGCTTGCATCCTCCCTCGCTGCGCTGCAACCCCTGCAGGCAGGGAAACGGGATTATAGTATCGGCGAATCGGCGGTTTCCGCCGGCCGGCCGCGGTCGGTTGTAACATTAGGCCCTGCCGGCGGCAGCGCGGGGGCTTGACGCAAGAGAGGGACAGGTGGGTAGCGAGCGCACGATCACCAATCCGATCCTCCCCGGGTTCAACCCCGACCCGTCGATCTGCAGTGTCGGCGGCGACTTCTACGTCGCCACCTCGACCTTCGAGTGGTACCCCGGCGTGCAGGTCCACCACTCGCGCGACCTTGTCAACTGGCGGCTGCTGTGCCGCCCGCTGGACCGCAGGGAGCTCCTCGACATGCGCGGCGACCCCGACAGCTGCGGGGTCTGGGCGCCGTGCCTGACCCACGACGGCGAGAGGTTCTGGCTCGTCTACACCGACGTCAAGTCGATCTCGGGGCCGTACAAGGACCAGCACAACTACATCACCTCGGCGGAGTCCGTCGAGGGCCCGTGGTCGGACCCGGTCTACGCGAACTCCTCGGGCTTCGACCCGTCGCTGTTCCACGACGATGACGGCAGGAGCTGGCTGTGCAACATGGTCTGGGACCACAGGCAGGGCAGGAACAGGTTCGGCGGGATTCTGCTCCAGGAGTTCGACAGGAAGGAGGGCAGGCTCGTCGGGCCGGTGACGAACGTCTTCCGCGGCAGCGAGCTCGGCCTGACCGAGGCACCGCACCTGTACCGCCGCGGCGGGTGGTACTACCTCGTCACCGCCGAGGGCGGAACCTCCGAGAGCCACGCGATGACCATGGCCCGCTCAAAGGAGCTGACGGGCCCGTACGAGCTCCACCCCGACGTCCATGTGCTCACGTCTAAGGGCGACCACTCCCTGCCGCTGCAGCGCGCCGGCCACGCCGACTTCGTCGAGCTCGACGACGGCAGCGTCTACGTCGTCCACCTCACCGGCAGGCCGCTGCCGGGGTACTTCTGCGTGCTCGGCCGGGAGACCGCGATCCAGCGCGGGCGCTTCGGCGACGACGGCTGGCTGCATCTCGACGGGAAGGACCCCTCGCCGAGGGTCGAGGTTCCCGCGCCGGGCCTCGACGAGCATCCCTGGCCCGAGGTCCCGAAGCGGCGCGAGTTCGACTCGGAGGAGCTGCCGATCGAGTTCCAGTGGCTGCGCACGCCCGAGCCGGACAGGCTGTTCAGCCTGAAGGCGAACCCCGGCAGCCTGACGCTGTTCGGCCGCGAGAGCCCCTCGTCGTGCTTCGAGCACGCCCTGGTCGCAAGGCGCCAGGAGCACTTCAGCTTCGTGGCCGAGTGCAGCGTGGAGGCAAAGCCCGAGGGATACCAGCAGATGGCGGGGCTGGTCTGCTGGTACAACAGCCACAAGCACAACTACCTTGCACTAACCGCAGACGAGGGCGGCAACCGCAGGCTTGTAGTGATGTCGAGCCCTGCGGACTGGCCCGGGCACGCGCTTGTCATGCCCGAGGTCGGGAAGGTCGAGCCGCCGCAGGGGCCCGTGCGCATGAGGGCAGAGGTCGATGGCGCGAGCCTGCGGTTCTCCTGGACGGCGGACGGCAAGGAATGGATGCGGATCGGCCCCGCGCTGAGCCAGGCGCAGCTGTCGGACGAGGCGGGCAGGGGAAGCGGCAACTCGTTCACTGGGGCGTTCGTCGGGATGTGCGCCCACGACCTGTCCGGAAGGGGGATGCCTGCGAAGTTTGAATACTTTTCGTATGTCCCGTCCTGATGTGAGAAAAAAACAACACAGTTACCGAAGCTCGGAGGAGCATGTTGGATTATGTGCGTTGTTGTGTAATAATGTAATATGGGAAGTAACATTCCTGAGGAGGCAAGGCAATGACCAGCAACCTTTCCCGCCGCGACCTGATGGTCGGGGCCACTGCGGCGGCGGCCAGCAGCTCTTTCATCAGCTTCTCAGCAAACGCTTCCGGCCACGCCGTGAGCATGCAGCTGGGCTGGCTGGCGAGCAACGGCATCCTCGGGGAGGTGTACGCCAAGCGCGAGGGCTACTTCAAGGAGGAGGGCCTCGAGTTGACCGTCGTTCCCGGCGGCCCGGGCGTCGACGGTGTGGCCTCGGTGGCCGCGGGCCGCTCGCAGACCGGCCAGCTCTCCTCGAGCCCGTCGCTGATGCTCGCGAGGTCCTCGGGCATTCCGGTGAAGGCGTTTGCCGCCGGCTTCCAGAAGCACCCGTTCACCTACTTCTCGCTGGAGAACGCGCCGATCCGCAAGCCGCAGGACTTCGTGGGCAAGACGATCGCGACGCAGCCGACAGCTGTGATACTGCTCCGCGCATTGCTTGCGCAAAACGGCATCAGCGAGGACCAGGTCGAGATCGTCAAGATGGGCAGCGACATGAACCAGCTGCTGACCGGCCAGGCGCAGGCGGTGACAGGGTGGCTGACCAACGTGAACGCGCTGAAGGTGCTCGGCGACGGCCGCGTCGACCTGATGCTCTGGGACGCGGGCCTGCAGCTCTACGCCAACGTCTTCTACACGACCGACGAGGAGCTTGACTCCAACCACGCAAGGCTGGTTTCGTTCCTGGCCGCGTCGGCGCGCGGCTGGGACAGCGTCCGCAAGAACCCGGAAAAGGCTGTTGACCACTTGGTGGCCGAGTACCCGAACCTTGACCGCGCGAGCGAGCTCGAGGCGATCAAGGGCGTGCTGGGCTTTTCCTTCAACGACACCACCAAGCGTGACGGCTGGGCCGCGATGAACAGCCGCAACTGGCAGGCGCAGCTGGACATCTACGCCGACCTCGAGCAGTTCGAGGGGCCGAAGCCGTCGGTGAGCGACGTCATGACGACAAGCGTCCTCGACGCCACCGCATCGCTGCGCAAGAGCATAGGCTAGTTTCCGGACCGGGTCGTTCCGGTCCCTCGCCTCGGCGGGCTCCCTGAAAGCTGACCCGTGGAACCCGCGGTCATCGCACGGGATGTCGGGGTTGAGTTCCCCACGGCGGACACTACAGTCGTTGCCTTGGAGAACATCTCATTCGAGGTTGAGTCCGGCAGCTTCGTAACCCTGATCGGGCCTTCAGGATGCGGCAAGTCCACCCTGCTTCGCGCGATTGCGGACCTGGTAAAGGTAACCTCGGGAACGCTGAGCGTGTTCGGGCGGCCGCCGAGCGAGGCGCGCCGGGCGCGGGACTTCGCCTTCGTCTTCCAGGACGCAACGCTGCTTCCATGGCTGTCGGCCATCGAGAACGTCAGGATGCCGCTCGAGATCGGGCGGGCGCAGTCCAGCGTCGAGGACAGCGCCGACCCGGCTGAGCTGCTCGACCTGGTCGGGCTCGCCGGACGCGAGAACGCAATGCCGCACGAGCTGTCGGGCGGCATGCGACAGCGCGTCGCAATCGCGCGCGCCCTGGTCTGCAGGCCGAGCGTTCTTCTGATGGACGAGCCGTTCGGAGCGCTCGACGAGATCACCCGCGACAGGCTCAACAACGAGCTGCTGCGCATCTGGCGGCAGACTGGCTCCACGATCATCTTCGTGACGCACTCGATAGCCGAGGCGGCCTACCTCGGCAAGAAGACGCTCGTGATGAAGTCGACACCTGGAAGGGTGGCGGAGTACATGGACATCGAGCTGCCCGACGACAGGGACACCGGCCTGCGTGACACGGTCGAGTTCATCAACGTGACCGGCCGGCTGCGCAGCCTGCTTTCAGTGGCGGCCTGAACCGTGGGCAACGCGAGGCAAGGAATCATGCATCGCTGGCCGCCGATCGCGGCTGCGGCCGGCATGGTCCTCGCCTGGCACCTGGTCGTGGTGCTGTTCGAGGTGCCGGAGTACATAGCGCCGACTCCGCTCCGCGTGCTCCAGATGTTCACCGAGCAGGGCAACATCATGTGGCTGAACTTCTGGCCGACCTTTCTCGAGGCCGCCGCTGGCTTCGCGCTCGGAAACACCGTGGCCATCGTTCTTGCGGTGTGGTTCGTCCACAGCCGCACTTCCGAGCGCGCCTTCTACCCGATTGCGGTGTTCGTCAACACCATCCCGATCATTGCGATCGCCCCGATTCTGGTGTTGCTGCTCGGCAACGGCTACGCGCCGAAGATCGCGATCGCGTCTCTGATCTGCTTCTTTCCCACGCTGGTCAACATGGTCCGCGGTCTC
>CAZDYI010000091.1:0-8495 GCA_964509765.1 uncultured Gammaproteobacteria bacterium | reverse complement strand
GTTCGACTCCGGCACCGGCTGGCCGAGCTACACGAGGCCGGTCGACAAGGCGGCGGTGAACAACGTGCGCGACGAGAGCCACGGGATGGTGCGCGTCGAGGTGACCTGCGCGGCCTGCGACGCGCACCTCGGCCACGTCTTGCCCGACGGGCCCAAGGACAGCACCGGGCTGCGCTACTGCATCAACTCCGCGAGCCTGGACCTCGAGGAGCGCAAGGCGGACGGATGAAGATCGTCCTCGACCTCATCCCGCTGGCGGCCTTCTTCGCCGCCTACCTGGTCACGGACAGCATGCAGGACGCGGTCGCGGCCCTGATGGTCGCGACGCTGTTCCAGTACGTCGCCTACCGCCTGTTCGGGCTGAAGGTCAACGCCAACATGCTCATCACCATCGCCGCGGTCGCGGTGTTCGGCGGGCTCACGCTGTGGCTCGACGATCCGCTGTTCATCATGATCAAGCCGACTCTTGTGTTCGCGCTGTTCGCGGCGATCCTCACCGTCATGCTGCTCCGTGGCAAGAACCCGCTCGCCGCCGTCGCGGGCGAGCAGGCGCGGGGGATACCGGACTCCGTGCTGCGCGCCGCGGCCTGGCACTGGGTCGCGTTCTTCTGCTTCCTCGGCGTGATGAACTTCGTCGTCTTCAGCGCGCTGTCCGAGGCCGCGTGGGTGTACTACAAGGTCTTCGGGGTCACCGCGCTGATCATCCTGTTCACCATTGCGCAGATGCTCATGATCCAGCGCAGGATGCGCGAAAACTGAGCGGCGGCGCGAACGGCGCGGGACGCCTGGCGGAACTCCTGTCGCGGCGCTTCCCAGGCGCCTCAGTCGCAGTCGAGGACACGGGCGACGAGCACCTCGGGCACGCCGAGGGCGAGGGCCTCTCGCATTTCTCTGTTAGAATTTCATGCGATGAGTTCGGCGGCCTCAGCCAGGTGCGCAGGCACCGCCTGGTTTACCAAGCGATAGGCGACCTGTCCGAGCTGAGGATCCATTCCCTGTCCATCGAGGCGCTGAGCCCTTCCGAAACGGCCTGACAGACCGGCGCCGCCCGCGCCCGAACGGCCGGCCCCGGCTTTCGGGACGGGCTGAAGGGGCTAGGGGCTGGGACGCCTGCCATCAAGAGAAATACCAAGAAAACAAAGAGTTACTGCATGAAACCAACAACGAAACTCAAGTCGGCCGGGATCGCGGCCGCCCTGCTCCTCTCCCCGCTTTCCGCGGCCGTCGCGCAGGAAATGGACGAAGACGTTTTCGCAAGGGTCAACGGCAAGGAGATCAAGCTCGGAGCGATCAACTCCATGGTCGGCCAGGGGAACGTCTCCCCGCAGCAGATCATGCAGATGGTCGACCAGGTCGTAAACAGCGCCATCCTCGCCCAGCAGGCCGAGGAGCTCGGGCTCGACGAGAGCGAGGCCGCGCAAAACGAGCTCGAGCTGCTGAGGATGCAGGTCCTCGCCCGCGCCTACGTGCAGGACTTCCTTGCCAAGCAGGAGATCGGCGAGGACAGCATCGGCGCGCGGTACGAGGAGCTCAAGGGCTCGGCGCCGACCGGCAACGAGTACCTGTCGTCGCACATCCTCGTCGCGACCGAGGACGAGGCCCTCGAGGCGATCGAGGAGATCGGCGGCGACCCCGAGGCCTTTGCGCGGGTGGCCACCGAGCGGTCGACGGACCCGGGCTCCGCCGCCAACGGCGGCAGCCTCGGCTGGGCGCCGGCGCAGACCTTCGTGCCCGAGTTCGCCGAGGCGCTCGAGGCGCTCGAGCCCGGCGAGATCACGTCTGAGCCGGTCGAGTCGCAGTTCGGCTGGCACATCATCTACGCGCAGGACTCGCGGGCGATCGAGTTCCCTCCCCTGGACGAGGGCCGCCGGCAGCAGATCCTCGAGCAGCTGCGCGGGGAGCTCGTTGCCGCCGAGGTCGACAGGCTGGTCGCCGAGGCCGACATCGAGATCAACCCGGCGCTAGGAGGCGAGGCGGGGAACTGACCCGGCAGCGGGAGGGCTTGCGCCCTGCCTGCCGCCCGCTGGCCTTCGGTCAACCCAAGCCTGTTCTGCCCGCTTGAGCCATGCCTGCGGCGGGCAGCGCCTGGTTGTGAATCGACGACTTGACATTCGGCACAATGCATGCTAACATTGACGG
Organism: uncultured Gammaproteobacteria bacterium; assembly: GCA_964509765.1. GTDB lineage: Bacteria > Pseudomonadota > Gammaproteobacteria > Tethybacterales > Tethybacteraceae > CAZDYI01. The sequence continues at coordinate 6,356 of CAZDYI010000091.1, read as the reverse complement.
CATGGAATCGACGAAGGACCAAGAGGACGAGCTCCGCGAGCCAGAGGTCTTCGACCTGGAGGCGTCGGAAATCACGCTGGAGGAGTTCCTCGCCCTGCTCGACCGCATCGACGAGGACGACAGGGTCTACCTCACGCGCGAGGGGCGCAGGTACATCTACCTGCGGAGGACGCGGGACACCATGGTGGAATCCACGACGAAGGAGGAGCGAGAAGATTTTGCCAAGCACGGATTGGAGCGGTTCAGGAGGGCACTGAGAAAAAACCGCGACGAGAACAAAGAGTCCATGCAGGCGCCGTTGCGGCCGTGAGCCTCGCGGAAGCCATCGGGGAGAGGCTGATCTCCCTGGACACCAACGTGCTGGTCCATTCAGCAATAAAAAATGCCGATTACCGGCATCCGATCGCCAATGAGATCGTCGGCGCATTGTCCGACAAGGAGTGTGTGCTGTCCACGCAGTCCCTGACCGAGCTGTTCAACGTGATTTCCAAGAAGGTACAATTCGGCGTTGAAGGCGCAACGAGCATGGTGGAGGAACTGATGGCTTCCTTCACCATCGTCAGGCCCAGCCCGTCGGGAGTCAGGGCGGCCATGCACCTGGTCAAGCAGGGCTCGTTGAGCATCCACGACGCCATGCTGCTCGTGACGCTCAGCTGGGCTGGCTGCAGGTTCTTCCTGACCGAGGACCGCAAGCTGGTCCGCATCAGGAAGTACGGCATCACCAGGATCATCAACCCCTACTCGGAGGGGTTTGACCTGCAGTCGCTGCTGGACGAGGCTGCCGAGCTGGCGCAGGCTGCGCTGGAAGTGCCGCCGAACGAGCTCTTCGGGGTCTCAAGGAACCGGTCCGCATCGGCGGTTCCGCACCGCCTGGTCCTGCCCTTCTCCCCTGAGCTCATCCGCGCGGTGATTCCCTTCCTGAAGACAGAGCTGCGCAAGCCCGGCGAAAAGCCCGGACCCGGCAGGGACGAGGACGGCGACGACGGCCCGGGGGACGCCTGCATCACGATCGAGTTCTGAGCGGCGGCGAAGGCCGCCGCGCTCAGGAAGCCGGACAGGACCAGGCGCCGAGCACGACTCCCTGCGGCGGGCGCTGGACGACGACCCCGCAGCCCTCGCCCTCCCCGACCGTTCCGACCAGCACCCGCTCGCCGCTGCCGGCGAAGTGGTGCGCGGTGAGGCCGGTCACTACGTTGTGGTTCTCCAGCGTCTTGCCCTTGTTCTCGCCGCCGGTCACCTGCGTGACCACCCTGGCCTTGTAGACGACCGAGTGGACGAGCGCCCCCTCCGGCGCGCCGTCGACCTCGGCGTACCAGGTGCCGCCGTCGCGTACGAAGCGCACGGACAGGCCGCGCGCGAGGTCGAGGGCCTTGACCTCCTCGATGGCGCCCTCGATCGCGCCGCGGTTGGTGCCCGATGCGCTGTAGGCGCCCTGGACCACAGCCTGCGGGGTGAACGGGCCGCGGCCCGTCGACTCGGCGTAGGAGACCTGCCTGGCGGTGAACGCGGGAGAGGAGTACGGGTCCTCCCAGGACGAACCCCAGTACACGAGGTCGTCCCAGTAGTCGACGTGCATTTCGAGCGCCAGCACGTCATCCCTTCCGACGAAGCGCTCGGCGAGCAGCTTCTCCGCCGGCGGGCAGGAGTAGCACCCCTGCGAAGTGAACAGCTCGAGCAGCACCGCGGGCGCCTGCTCCGCAAGAGAGCCGGCCGGGGCCAGCAGGGCAAGGAGCGCGGCGAGCCTGCGCATGCCCTGATTCAACCACAACGCATATAATTCCCGCCGTCATGGCCAGACGCGCGGCCTCAAAGGCCAAACGCCCAGCGGGCAAGGCTGCCCGACCCGCCGCCAAGCGCAAGGGCCCGGCGGGGGTCTACGACCCCGAGAGCCTCGACAGCTTCCTCGCCGGCTTCGTCCGGCGCAACCCCAACGAGCCCGAGTTCCAGCAGGCGGTCCGCGAGGTCGCGCACGACGTGTTCCCGTACCTGCGCAATCACCCGGAGTTCACCGACCACCGCATCTTCGAGCGGATGACCGAGCCCGACCGGATCATCGCCTTCCGGGTGTCCTGGGACGACGACCAAGGCAACATGCGGATCAACAGGGGCTACCGCGTCCAGTTCAACAACTCGATCGGCCCGTACAAGGGCGGCCTGCGCTTTCACAGCTCGGTCAACCTGTCGATCATCAAGTTCCTCGCATTCGAGCAGACCTTCAAGAACTCGCTGACCACCCTGCCGCTCGGCTCGGCCAAGGGCGGGTCCGACTTCAACCCGCACGGCAAGTCGGACAACGAGATCTCCCGGTTCTGCAAGGCGTTCATGACCGAGCTCTACCGCTTCATCGGCCCTAACGTCGACGTCCCGGCCGGCGACATCGGCGTCGGCGGGCGCGAGATCGGCTACCTGTTCGGCCAGTACAAGCGCCTGACCGGCGAGTTCGCGAGCGGGACGATCACAGGCAAGGGCCTCGAGTACGGCGGCTCGCTTGTGCGCACCGAGGCGACCGGCTTCGGCACGGTCTACTTCGCCGACCACATGCTCTCCCACGCGGGGCTCTCGCTCGAGGGGATGACCTGCCTGGTCTCCGGCGCGGGCAACGTCGCCCTGCACTGCGCGCTCAAGCTCGTCGAGCTCGGCGCCAAGGTAGTGACAGTCTCGGACTCGTCGGGCTTCGTCCACGACTCCGGGGGCCTCGACACCTCGAAGATAGAGTTCCTGACCGACCTCAAGGTGGTCCGGCGCGGCTCGCTCGCCGAGTACGCCGACCGCTACGGCAAGGCATCGTTCCACCCCGGCAAGCGCCCGTGGGGCGTCAGGTGCGACGCGGCCTTCCCGTGCGCGACGCAGAACGAGATCGACCTCGAGGACGCCAAGGCCCTGCTGTCCAACGGCTGCAAGCTCGTCGCCGAGGGCGCGAACATGCCCTCGCGCGAGGAGGCGGTCAACCTGTTCCGCGACAACATCCTGTTCGGCCCGGCCAAGGCGGCCAACGCCGGCGGGGTCGCGGTGTCCGGCCTCGAGATGAGCCAGAACATGATGAGGATCGCCTGGAAGGAGGAGGACCTGGACTTCCGGCTCAAGGAGATCATGAGCGGCATACACGACCAGTGCCTGGTCTACGGCGAGGAGAAGGACCGGGTCAACTACGTCAAGGGCGCGAACATAGCGGGCTTCATGCGGGTGGGCAAGGCCATGCTCGCCCACGGGGTCTGAGGGCCTCCGGGACCGCGCGGCGGCGGCCGGGGCGAAAAGGCGGGGTTGCTGGTATAATGGCCCAGTGTCACCGACCGGCAAGACCATGAGCGACGCGGCTGACTGCCAAGGGGGAGAGACCTGACGATGGCTTCGAACATTCTGATACTGGGCGCATCGGGCATGACCGGCTCCGAGACCGTGAGGATCCTCTCGGCCGCCGGCTTCCCGGTGAGGGTCACCTACCGCGAGCACTCCGAGCTGCTCCGCCTGCGCGAGCTGGCCGTCGAGGACATGCCGGCGGACTACACCGACGTCGAGTCGCTCAAGAAGGCGATGGACGGCTGCGAGCGGGTCCTGGTCATCCAGCCGGTCTCGCCGGACATGACGCAGCACGCGTCGAACATCTGCGAGGCCGCCAAGGCCGCGAGCGTCCCGCACGTCATCCGCATCTCGAACATGGCGACGGGCCCCGACCTCGGCTCGGAGATCGCCACGATGCACTACGAGTCCGACGAGATGCTCAAGGCGCTCGGCTGCAACTACACCCTGATCAAGGGCGCGAACTACTACCAGAACATGTTCTACTCGTCGCTGAACATCATCCGGCAGAACCACTTCGCCCTGCCGCTCGGCGCGGCGACGGTCGCGCAGGTCGACGCCCGCGACATCGCGCGGGTGTGCGCCCACGCGATAGTTGACGCCGGCCACGAGAACAAGGAGTACACGGTCACGGGCCCCGAGGCGATGACGATGCACGTCGTCGCGCGCAAGCTAAGCAAGCTGCTCGGCAAGGAGATCCGCTACGTCCCGGTCGAGCCGGTCGCGGCGACCCAGGTCTTCAAGGACACCGGCCTGCCCGAGTGGCCCGCGAAGGCGATCGGGACCATGTTCATGGAGTACGCCTCCGGCAAGTACAAGTTCATCACAGACGACTTCGAGCAGATCACCGGGGTCAAGCCGCGCACGATGGACGTGTTCTTCTCGGACTACAAGGACGTGTTCATGCGCGAGACCGCGAGGGCCCTGAGCTCGGCCTGACCCTTCGGGCCGAACTCCGGCCACAACCCGATTGACCTCCGCCGGATGGCCGGGCCATCCCGCGGAGACCTGCCTTGACGCGCAAGGCGGCCTGGCTGGCCGCGGCCGCCTTGCTCGCCTGCGCGCTCGCGTACGGGGCGTGGGTGCTCTCGCTTCGCCTGGAGGAGCAACGGCACCTGGACTACCTCCGGGCGCCTGTGGAAAGCAGCGCGGAGGTCCGGTTCGAGATCGGCCCCGGATCGACGATGCGGGAGGTGAGCGACTCGCTCGCCGAGGCCGGCATCGTCGCGGACGCCGCCCTGTTCTCCGCGGCAGCGGTGCGGGAGGGCATCGACCGGAAGGTCAAGGCCGGCCACTACCTCGTCGAGCCCGGGACGACCCACCTCGCGCTCATGGAGAAGCTCGCCTCGGGCGACGTCGCGATGGAGCGCTTTTCGATCGTCGAGGGGACGAGGTTTCGCGCGGTCCTCGAGCGCCTTGCCGCGAGCGAGTCGGTCTCGGCGACCCTGGCCGGCATGAGCCCCGAGGAGGCCTGGGCGGTCGTCGCGCCGGACAGCGGCCTGCCGCCGGAGGGGCTGCTCTACCCGGACACCTACCTGCACGGCCACGGCCACGCGGACGCGGACATCCTGCGGGCCTCCCACGCGCGGCTGATGGAGCTGCTCGAGGAGGAGTGGCCGAGGCGCAAGGAGGGCCTCGCGCTCGGGACGCCCTACGAGGCGGTGATCCTCGCTTCGATCATCGAGAAGGAGACCGGCCTCGACGGCGAGCGCGGGCTCGTCTCGTCGGCGTTCCACAACCGCTTGCGGATCGGCATGCGTCTGCAGTCGGACCCGACGGTGATCTACGGCCTCGGAGATTCCTTCGACGGGAACCTGACGCGCAGGCACCTCGACACGGACACCCCGTTCAACACCTACACCCGCGCGGGGCTGCCGCCCACCCCGATCGCGGTCCCGAGCCGGGAGTCGCTGCTCGCGGCGCTGAACCCGCCGGAGTCGGACTACCTGTACTTCGTCGCCGACGGCAGCGGCGGGCACCACTTCTCGAGGAGCCTGCGCGAGCACATCAACGCGGTCAACCGCTACCAGCGCGGGCGCAAGTGAGGCGGGCGTGAGCCGCGGGCGCTTCATAACCTTCGAGGGGATCGACCGCTGCGGGAAGACCACCCAGGCGAAGCTGCTCAAGCGCAGCCTGATCGAGACCGGGATCCGGAGCATCGTCACCGCCGAGCCCGGCGGCTCGGGCTCGCTCGGAGCCGCCCTGCGGGGCCTGTTGATGGACCCGGACATCGAGCGCGACGAGGTGACCGCGGCGCTGATGTTCAGCGCCGACCGCCACGAGCACGTCCTGAAGATCATCGAGCCCGCCCTCGACAAGGGCGACTGGGTGATCTGCGACCGCTTCGCGGACTCCACGCTTGCCTACCAGGGCGCGGGCGGCAACGTCGACGAGGAGCTCCTGCGGAAGCTGAGCGAGGTCGCCTGCCGGGGGCTGGCGCCCGAGCTGACTGTCCTGCTCCGGATCGACACCGACAGGCGCGCGAAGCGCAACCCGAAGCTGGACTACTACGACCAGGGCCGCAAGTCCTTCGACCTGCGGGTGAGCGAGGCCTACGAGAGGATGGCCGAGGCTGAGCCCGGCCGCTTCTTCCCGGTCGACGGGAACAAGCCGATCGAGGAGCTCGCCTCGGAGATACTCGCCGAGGTAAGGAGGCGCTTCGGCGTCGGGCAGGAATGACCCGCGCAGGCAAGAAGGCCGGCGCGGGGATGCGCCACAGCCCCCTGCCCTGGCATGCCAAGGCCGCGGAAAGGAGGCTCGCCACGGGGCTGCCGCATGCGCTGATGGTCGTCGGCCGGCGCGGCGACGGGCTCGAGGAGACGTGCCTGCACCTCGCCGAGAGCGAGCTCACCCGCGGCGACCCCGCGGGCGCGAGGCTGATGCATGCCGGCACCCACCCGGACCTGCACGCGGTGCGCCTCGAGCTCAATACCAAGGGCAAGCCGCGGCAGAACATCGTGATCGGCCAGGTCCGCGAGCTGGCCGACGCGACCTCCCTCACGCCGGTCAAGGCGCACATGCGGATCGCGGTGATCGTCCCGGCCTGCCACATGAACCGG
>CAZDYI010000090.1:0-1852 GCA_964509765.1 uncultured Gammaproteobacteria bacterium | reverse complement strand
CGGCAGGGTGGGTCGCGGGCTGGGCGATTCGGCAGCTTGGGTTGAAATTTGCGATAATTTATGTCGTTCGTAAACCACAAGCGCAAACACAGACGAAGCACTGCGATGGGCGGTGCGAGGAGGAGGGAGGGAGCATGTTCGGGCAGAGGCTCAGGTTGGCCCGCAAGCGCATGGGCCTGTCCATGCAGGCGCTGGCGGGGGGCATGACCCCATCCGTGAGCGCCCAGGCAATCAGCAAGTACGAGGCGGGCAGGATGATGCCGTCTTCCGCCGTGCTGGTCGGGCTGGGGAAGGCGCTCGGGGTGTCTCCCGGCTTCCTGCTCGGCGGGCAGGTCGTGGCGCTCGAAGGCGTCGAGTGGCGCAAGCATTCGGCGTCCAGGGCGCGCGAGCGGGCAATGGCCGAAGCGCTCGTCGTCGAGAAGCTCGAAGATTACTTGGCCATTGAGGACATCCTCGAGCTGCCGTCGGCGCCCGACCCTTTCGCGGGGCTGCGCGCGGGTGGCCGAGGGGTCGCCGCCGCCGCTGCCGTCGCCGATGAAGAAGAGGCGATCGACGCGATGGCCCTCGCCGTGCGGGAGGAGTGGAAGCTCGGGATCGACCCGATCCCGAGCATGACCGCCCTGCTCGAAGACAAGGGGCTGAAGGTCGTCGAGGCCGACCTGCCCGAACGGATCAACGGGCTCGCCTGCCGCGTGCGGCGCGCGGAAAGGCGGCCTCCGGTGGAGGTGGTGGTCGTCTCCCGCGGGACCGGCGTCGAGCGCAAGCGCTTCAATCTCGCCCACGAGCTGGCGCACGGGATCGTCCCCGCCTCTGCCACTGGCCGCGGCGCTCCGGCGCTGAAGCCCGAACGGGCCATGGACCGCTTCGCGGGTGCGTTCCTGGTGCCTCGCGAGCACTTGCAGCAGGAGGCGGGCCGGAACCGCCACGGCATGACCTGGCATGAGCTCGTGCGGCTCAAGTGGACCTACGGGGTCTCGGCCGCCGCGATGCTGATGCGGCTCGGCCAAGTCGGCATCCTTCCGGGCAGCGCCGTCGAATACGCCTTCAGGACCGTTGCCCGCGGGTGGCGGCGCGAGGAGCCTGAGCCTCTCGGCGTGGACGAGGGCTTCGCGGCCTTCGAGAAGCCGCGGCGTTTCGAGCGCCTCGTGTGGCGGGCGCTCGGGGAGCGGCTGATCTCCCCCGTGCGGGCGGCGCAGATGCTCGGTCGGCCCCTGGGCGACGTCGAACGGGAGATCAGGGGGCCGCGTGACCCGTGATCCATGTCGTCGTCAATGACGCCTCTTGCCTCATCGACTTGAAGAAGGGGCGGCTGCTGCGCGTCCTGCAGCGGCTGCCTCATCGTCTCATCGTCCCGCTGCCCATCCGCGAAGAGGAGTTGCTCGACTTCACGGAGTACGAGTGGAGGGTTCTCGAAGCGGGCGGATTGGAGACTTACGACCTGCCGGGCGAGCTGGTCGAGCAGGCCGGCGCGTTGAGGCGTGAACATGGTGGCCTGTCAGCCAACGACTGCTTTGCCCTGGTTACGGCGGCCTGTCATGAGGACTCCATCCTGTTGACGGGGGACGGACAGTTGCGCAGGGCCGCTACCGCCCGCGGGGTACGCGTTCACGGTGTGCTTTGGGTGGTCGATGAGTTGCAGAAGGCGGAGGTCTGCAAGGCGCAGCTTCTCGTCGCCGCTCTCGAGGCTTGGCGGGTGGACGATGCGGTGTTTCTGCCTGACGATGAACTGGACAAGAGGCTTCGCAGTCTTCGGGGCGCGTAGAGGAAGGGTCCCGGGCCAGATACTCGACCCCTTCGTTCCGAAGGTTGCTCTCGTCGCTCAGGATGGAGCGGAGGCGGGGGTGTGGGGTTG
>CAZDYI010000089.1:0-6254 GCA_964509765.1 uncultured Gammaproteobacteria bacterium | reverse complement strand
CCTGCTCGCTTTCGACCGCCTGCCGCGCTTTTTGCTTGCCGGAGCCCTGATGTTCACGCCGGTGTTCATGGCCAACCTGGTCTTCAGCGTCCTGTTCCGCGACCGCGCGGACGCGGAGCTCTACTTCGGCTGGAACCTCCTCGGAGCGACCGCGGGCGGCGTGCTCGAGTACCTGAGCCTGGCGACCGGCTACCAGGCGCTTGGCGCCGTCGTGATCGCCCTGTACGCCATGGCGCTCGGTGCCGCATGGCTTGGGATCAGGAACCAGGCGAAGGAGGAGGAATCAACCCCGATTCCGAATGCCGGCGACGGTCCCGGCACGTCCGAGCCTTTGAGCGCAGCTCCTGCGGCACCAGAGCGCGAATGAACAGCCCGGGCGAATCCGGAAGTCAGGCAGAAAGGGATCCGGGCGCATGAGTGAGACCGCGGCCTTTGCACGGCCCATCAGTCCCCCGCAAGAAGAGCCGAACGCCGGCCAGAGGATATTCGCCCTCGGCTTCCAGGTCCTGTTCCTCGAGCTGGTCCTGATACGGTTTTTGGCCGCGCACATCTGGAACCTCGGCTACTTCCCCAACCTGGTACTGATGGCGGCCTTCATCGGCTTCGGATTCGGCTTCATCCTCCACCGGCACATCGCAGAGAGGACATCCAAGCTTCTCTACCTGGCGATGCCGCCGGTCCTGCTGGCGTTCGTGTTGCTGGTCTTCTTCCTGAAGCCGCATGCCCTGGTCGGCTACGAGATGGGCGATCTCAACTTCAAGCTCGGCGGGGAAATGTTCCTTTCGGGCAACCCAGATCCGGCAACGCTTGGCGAGCAGCTCTCCAAGTTCCTGGTGTGGTTCTGCGGGATCGTCGGGATCTTCCTCCTGATCGGGCAGCGCATGGCGAAGCTCTTCAGGCTGCTTCCGCCGCTGAGGGCCTACAGCCACGACATCGCCGGCTCCCTGGCAGGAATCGCGCTGTTCATCCTCATCAGCTTCCTGCTCGTGCCTGCAACCTACTGGTTCATCGTGTTCGCACTGTCGTTCGTCGTCGCGGCGGGCAGCGACGCCCGCCCGATCCCGAAGTGTTTCCTGGCGCTCGCACCCCTGGCCCTCGCGGTCATTTCGCACTTCATGGACAACCCCGTCGGGGCGAAGCCCATCATCGGCTGGGAGGATAACGAAGCTCCCGTCGCGCATGCCGAAGGCGTCAAGCGAGTCGAGGACATAGTCCACCACTCGCTGTGGACGCCGTACCAGCGACTGACGCTCACCGACGACCAAGACCACGCTGCTTCGGTGTGGATCCTTTCCAACGGCGTTCGCTATCAGTTCTTCGGACCGGCCAGCAGGGACCAGTACTCGTATTTCCTCACGCACGACTTGCGCAGGCAGCAGGGCGGCGAGCAGTTCGAGGACGTCCTCATCATAGGCGCCGGCTCGGGAAACGACGTCATGGCAGCGCTGCTCAACGGCGCGCAAAGGATCGATGCGGTCGACATTGACCCCGGAATCATCCCTTTCGGAGAATACGCCAGCGCGCGGTATCCCGCCCCGTACCTTGACGGGCGGGTGCGGACGACCGTGGACGACGGGCGGAACCATCTCTACAGCAGCGACCGCAAGTACGACCTGATCGTCTTCGCCCTGACCGACTCGCTCGTCAAGGTCAGCTCGGTGGCCCAGCTGCGCCTGGAGAACTACCTGTTCACCGTCAACTCGTTCCGCAAGGCAAGCGAACTGCTCGAGCCCGGCGGCTGGCTTGTCCTGTACAACTACTACCGCCAACCTTGGCTGGTCGACAAGCTGAAGCTGATGATGTCGCAAGGCATGCCGCACGGCACGACATTCTCGAGCACGAGGATTCCGTACGTAGGGAGCGGCGTTGACCCCCTTCATTTCATACTCGTCGGCATGTCGCCGTACGACGGCAACAACACCTACCCGGAAATCACCGACGCCGGCATGCCGGGCATCGATCCCGCCACCGACGACTGGCCCTTTCCTTACATGAAGGAGCGGGGCGTGCCGTTTCACTACCAGTTCGCAATGGCGTTCGTCATCGGACTGGTCCTCGTCTCCCTGTTCGCATTCGGGCGCAGCTCCCAGCGCTCGGACCCGCGCTTCGCGGTCGCGTTCACCCTGCTCGGCTCGGCCTTCCTGCTGCTCGAGACCAAGGGCGTGATCCAGTTCAGCCTGCTGTTCGGCACCACCTGGCTGAACAACTCCTTGGTGTTCTTCGCGGTTCTGGTCTCGGTCCTGCTCGGCATCCGCGTCGCGCAGGCCGTGCGCGGGAGCTGGCTGCTGCCTACCGCATCCGTTCTGCTGTTGGCATCAGCAGCGGTTCAGTTTGCGGTTCCGCTCGGCAGCCTGCTCGCCTTCGATCCGCTGCCGCGCTTCCTGCTCGCCGGCGCGCTGATGTTCACGCCGGTATTCATGGCGAACCTGATCTTCAGCGTGCTTTTCCGCGACCGCGCCGACGCGGAGCTCTACTTCGGCTGGAACCTGCTCGGAGCGACCGCAGGAGGAGTGCTGGAGTACTTGAGCCTCGCCACTGGCTACCAGGCACTTGGCGCGGTCGTCATCGCCCTGTACGCCGTCGCGCTCGGGGCTGCATGGCTGGGGATCAGGAATCAGGTGAAGCGGGAGGAAACAACGCCGATGCCGCATGCCGGCGACGGTTCCGGCATGGCCGCGCCGCCAATCGAAGCTCCGGCGGAATCTGGGCGTGAATGGACAGCCCGGGCGAATCCAGAAGTCGGGCAGGAAGGGATCCAGACGCATGAGTAATACCGCGGCCGCGGCACAGCCACACAGCCCCCCCCCTCCGCATGACGAGCCGAACGCTGGCCTGAGGATATTCGTCCTCGGCTTCCAGGTCCTGTTTCTGCAGCTGGTCCTGATCCGCTTCCTCGCCGCGCACATCTGGAACCTGGGCTACTTCCCCAATCTGGTCCTGATTGCTGCCTTCATCGGATTCGGGTTCGGCTTCATCCTTCACCGGCACCTCACCGAGCGCACGTCCAAGTTGCTGTACCTGGCGATGCCGCCGGTCCTGCTGGCGTTCGTGTCTCTGGTCCTCATCCTCAAGCAGCCAGCACTCCTCGGGTACGAGATGGACGAGTTCAGATTCCTGCTTGACCGGGAGACTTACCCTCCCACTACTCGCAACGCCGAGCCCACCCCGCCCGGGGTGGAGCTGTCCAAGTTCATGGTGTGGTTTTGCGGGATTGTCGGGATCTTTCTGCTGATCGGGCAGCGCATGGCGAAGCTCTTCAGGCTGCTTCCGCCGCTTCGCGCCTACAGCCATGACATCGCAGGCTCCCTGGCCGGCATAGCGCTGTTCATCCTCATCAGCTTCCTGCTCGTGCCTGCGACCTACTGGTTCCTCGTGTTCGCCCTGTCGTTCGTCGTCGCGGCGGGCAGCGACGCCCGCCAGATCCCGAAGTGTTTCCTGGCGCTCGCACCCGTGGTCATTGCGGCAACTTCGCACTTCATCGACAACCCGATCGGCGCAAAGGCAATAATCGGACGGGACGGGGACTTTACTCCCGCAACACAGAAACAGGGCGCCAAGTTCGTCGAGGACATAGTCCGCCACTCGTTGTGGACCCCTTACCAGCGCATCACGTTAGCCGAAGACCAGCACGCTCCGGTGGTGTGGATCTCTACCAATGGAATCCGCTATCAGTTTTTCGGCCAGGCCAGCACGGACATACCGTACTCATATTTCATCACTCACGACTTCCGCAGGAATCTGGGCGGCGAGCAGTTCGAGGATGTCCTCATCATCGGCGCAGGTTCAGGCAACGACGTTCGTGCGGCGCTGCTCAGCGGAGCAAAAAGCGTGGAAGCGGTCGACATAGATCCAAGAATCATCCGCTTCGGAGAGTACGCCAGCGCGAATTATCCCGCCCCGTACCTGGACGAGCGGGTGCGGACCTTCGTGGACGACGGGAGGAACCATCTCTACAGCAATGACAGCAAGTTCGACCTCATAGTCTTCGCCTTCACTGACTCATTGGTCAAGTTCAGCACGTTGGCGCAGCTGCGCCTTGAGAACTACCTGTACACCGTCAACTCGTTCCGCAGGGCGAGCGAGCTGCTCAAACCCGGCGGCTGGCTGGTCCTGTACAACAATTTCCGCAACCCCTGGCTGGTCGAGAAGCAGAAGCTGATGTTGTCGCAGGGCATGCCTCACGGCACGATCTTCTCGAGCACCCATATTCCGGCCGAGGGATGGAGTGTCGACCCACACCACTACATGCTCGTCGGCATGGCTCCGCACAGCGGCGAATGGGCGTACCCGAAGGAATCCGGCAGCGGAATCCCCGGAATCGATCCTGCCACCGACGACTGGCCGTTCCCTTACATGAAGGAGCGCGGCGTCCCGCTCCACTACCAGTTCGCAATGGCGTTCGTCATCGGCCTGGTACTAGTCGCCCTGCTGGCCTTCGGGCGCACATCCCAGCGCTCCGACCCGCGCTTCGCTGTCGCCTTCACCCTGCTCGGCTCCGCGTTCCTGCTGCTCGAGACCAAGGGAGTGATCCAGTTCAGCCTCCTGTTCGGGACCACCTGGCTCAACAGCTCGCTGGTGTTCTTCGCAGTGCTAGTGTCGGTCCTGCTAGGCATCCGCGTCGCGCAGGCGGTGCGCGGCTCCTGGCTCCTACCAACTGCATCCGTCCTGCTTCTGGTCTCGGCAGCGGTGCAGTTCGCCGTGCCTCTGGAAAGCCTGCTCGCGTTTGACCGCCTGCCACGATTCCTGCTTGCCGGCGCGCTGATGTTCACACCGATATTCATGGCGAACCTCATCTTCAGCGTCCTGTTCCGCGACCGGACCGACGCCGAGCTCTACTTCGGCTGGAACCTTCTCGGCGCGACAGCAGGAGGCGTCCTTGAGTATCTGAGCCTCGCCACCGGCTACCAGGCGCTCGGAGCAGTCGTTATCGCGCTGTATGCCGCCGCGCTCTTTGCGGCGTGGCTGGGGATCAGGAAACCTGCCGGAAGCGAGGCAAGCGTGATTGCCCAGCCGACTCCCGTTTCAGGAAGCTAGTCGCCCCGGCTCGAAGCAAGCAGCCTGTCCAAGCAGCTGGAGTAAATCCGCAACAAGGCGCCTATCTCCGACGTCTCGACGTTCTCGTCGACCATGTGCATGGTCAGGCCGGTCGTGCCGAACTCCGCCACTTGGTCGCAGATGTCGGCAATAAAGCGGCCGTCTGAGGTTCCTCCTCCAACCGAGAGATTGGGCTTGAGGGAGTTGTGCTCGTCGCACGCCTCGCCGAGCGCCCTGACCAGGTCGCATTCGGGATCGGTGCGGTAGGGCTTGGACGCCTCGCCCCAGGTGCATTTCGCCGATTCGCATTCTGAATCGCATATTACCTCGACCGTCCCGCGCAGACCGTCCGGGCTGTCAAGTGGGTGGTGGCGGAAGTTGACCAATGCGGTCGCGGTCCCTGGAACCACGTTGTCCGCGCCGCCGTCGGCCGACAGCCGCACGACCTGGACGGTGGTTCTCTCCTCGCCCTCGCCGCGCGCGTCGAACTTGAGATCAGACACCTTTGCGCAGATGCGCGCAAGGGCCGGGATGGGGTTGTCGATGCGGTCCGGGTAGGCTACGTGGCCCTGGACTCCGCCGACCTCGATCGTCCCTGTAAGCGAGCCGCGCCTGCCGATGCGCAGCGTGTCGCCGAATTCCCTGTCGCTGCTCGGCTCGCACACCAGCGCATAGTCCAGCCGCTCGCCCCTTTCCTTGAGGACCTCGACCATGTGCCTCACGCCGTCAACCGCCGGTCCCTCCTCGTCGGTCGTGAGCGCAACCGCGATAGTGCCGCAGTGGTCCGGATGCTTCCTTGCGTGCTCGGTCGAGGCGACGACCATCGCGGCGACGCCGCCCTTCATGTCGGTCGCGCCCCGGCCGTATATCTTGCCGTCGCGCTCAACGGGCGTGAACGGGTCCGAGCTCCAGGCGGACTCGTCGCCCGGCGGGACAACGTCGAGGTGGCCGACGAAGGCGAACACCGGCTCCCCCTCGCCGTGTGTCGCCCAGAGGTTTGACACCTCCCCGGCATCCATCCTCTCGAGCTTGAAGCCGGCCGCTGAGAGCTCGCCCTCGACGAGCTCCATCGACCCCGCCGACTTCGGCGTCACCGACGGGCACCGGATCAGGTCGCGCAGCAGGCCGAGCGCGCGGCCGGCGGGGTCAGCCGCTGCCTTTCTCTCTTCCATCGCGCCGGGCGCTGGTCTGCAGGCGCAGGGCGTTCAGCCTGATGAAGC
>CAZDYI010000088.1:0-7825 GCA_964509765.1 uncultured Gammaproteobacteria bacterium | reverse complement strand
TCGCGCATGAAGCCTTCCAGCGCGTCAAGGGAGCTGCCTTGGGTGGACACCCTTCCCGAGACAAAGTGCAGGTACGGGCGCTGGTAGGAGTCAAACAGGCCGAAGCTCGCTGTGCTCCTCGTAAGCGCGGACCCGAGCGACGGCCCCGCCTTGATCACGGTCTCGGTGAGCGACTCGCCTGCCGAGGTCAGCTTTTCGCCAACCGGCTCAAGGCTGCCGCCGACGTTCAGCTTGCCCCTGCCGTAGTCCTGGGAGCTGCCGATGTTCGTGGCCGTCTCGAGCAGGATGTCGACCACGCTCGGGGCGGACAGGTGCGGGTAGGTGGACTTCAGCAGCGCAGCGGCTCCGGTTACGATCGGAGCGGCAAAGGAAGTTCCGCCTGAGATCCCGGAACACACGCCGGAGGGATCGGTGTCGCAGAGGTCCAGCGGCAGGGTGCCAGGGGCGGCGAGGCAGTACTCCATCGCGTCGCCGCATCCGTTCGAGTATTCGGTGAGGCGGTCGACGCCGTTCTCGAGCGCCACGACGACCAGGTAGTGACCCTCGTGCGCCGCGTCAACCGAGGGAAGGTTGGCCGTGCCGCCTGAGCGCACATACAGGGCGTCGCTGAACGCCCGCTTGTCCGAGTCGGACAGCGGAGAGCTGTCCCCGGTCAGGTCCCTCACGTTGAAGGAGTAAATTCCCGCGGGCGCGTCAATCTCGCCGTTGCTGTGCATGCCTTCATTGCCTGCCGCGAACACGCAGATCCTCTCCTTTGTCCCGTCGGAGTTCGTTGCGGCCATGACCGGGTTTACGCACGCCCCAAGCAATCCCTGGCGCGTCGCAGTGTCAGTGCCAAGCGAAAGATTGGGCACTGTAAACAACAGATCCGACAGGGCGCAGGCTGTGGCAGGATCCGCGGCTCCCATGATCGCAGCCTCGCAATTCGCCGGGTTGGAAATGGGGTAAGTCACCGTGTCATCGATGCCCCAGGAATGGTTGACCACGAAGGCATCCGAGGTCATGGTAAGGTAGTCCAGTGCGTTGATCGAGTTTGTGGGATCGCCGGTTCCGATGCAGC
The DNA here is from genome assembly GCA_964509765.1 of uncultured Gammaproteobacteria bacterium. Classification (GTDB taxonomy): domain Bacteria; phylum Pseudomonadota; class Gammaproteobacteria; order Tethybacterales; family Tethybacteraceae; genus CAZDYI01. Next base: position 6,765 of record CAZDYI010000088.1, on the reverse strand, counting down.
ACGCGAACTCGAGATCCGACCCGTAGGCCACTCCGTACACGGTCTTGTCGATGGCGCCTGCCGCGATCATCGCAACAAGCGTTCCGTGACTGATGCCGTCCGCGTCCGGGGCAGGCGTGGTGGTGGCGGAAAGGGGATCGACGAAAGTGCGGCCCGCGAAGGTGGGATGGGCCGTGTTGATCCCGCCGTCCATGATCCCGATCTTGACGTTCGCCCCGCCCTGGCCGACGTTCGGGTCGTAGTTGACCTGCCTCAGGTAGCCTGCGACCTCCCTTGCCGCGGTGTAGTCGCCGTCGAGGTTCCTCGGGATCGTCGGTGGGCCTTCCCTCACGCTGAAGCCCCCGCCGCTAACGTTGGTGCAACCTGCCAGCACCGCCGCGGACAGCGCCAGTGCGAGCGCCGCGAACGCCCTGTCCCGCCAGCCGGATAGCCATGGGCGGCACACTGCCAGGCCCTTCCGGATCGGACCGCTCATTTCCTGATCAAGGAAACCAAGAGGGGGGGGGTATTGGTCATGGTCGGAAAGCCTCCTTGTGCGTCAGCAAGACGAGGTGGTTTCGACAGCCCGGAAAAGGATTTCTGAGCAGGCATCCGCCCTAGTCTACCACGGAAGATTACGTGGCGCAAATCGCATTCGAAACAGCCGCTCTCCAAATGATGCGAGAGACTCAGTCGAAGTCAATCCGCAGCCCCACCGCAACCCTGGCCTCGCTGCCGGCGCGGACCTCACGCGGGCTGTTCGAGACGTGCTCAATGGCGAACACCGAGTCCCAGGCCCCGGACGGGCGGCTGAGGACGAACCCTGTACGGCGCTCCCTGTCCGCAGTGCCGAAGTCAACCCAGTGGCTGTCGGTGCGGTAGTCCCAGCCGTCCTGCGACGCGGAGCCGTGGACCGCTATGCCGCCGCCCGTGTCAACAATGGACCAGTCGCCGCTCTCGCCTGTGTAGCCGCCGACCGACTCGATGCGCATCCCGCCGCCTGTCGCCGCGAGCGGCACCGTGTGGTGGACTTCCCAGCCCTTTCCTCCGTAGGCGATCCTGTAGCCGTCGTAAGTCGCATCTGAGACCTCGGCGACCAGGCTGCCAACCGCCCTGCCTGCGCGCTCCTTGCCGAGAATGTAGCTCGCGCTTAACGCGCCAATGCCGACATCCGCCCCAAGCTGCGCGCTGACGTACCGCCCCCTGCCCGCGCCGAGCTCGAGCGCCCCGCCGAAGCCGCTGCCCATGAAGGTCTCGCGCTCCGCGAGCGCTCCGGCCTCGATGCGCAACAGCGAGGCTTCGCCGAGCCTACCCGCGTAAAACAGGCCGCCGCTTGTGAAGCCGGCTTTCGCGTCGTCAGCGAAACCGACCTCGACAGCGGTCCCCATCCTGCCGAACGGAACCGATACGTGATGCTCGGACCAAGCCAGCGCCGACGAAGGAACCAGCGAGCTAGCCTTGACGTCGCCTCTCGACAGGCAACCGGGATCGCACTGCTCGAAGCCGGAGTCAATCCGCAGGCTCGCGTCGTCTCCGAACCTGCGCAGGGACACCTCAGCGGGAGCGCGCGTCTGCCCCGTTCCCGCAAGCCCCATCCGCAGCCTTGCGTCTGCCGCCACCAAGGCCGCGGAGTCCTGCAGGAAGCCAGTCGTGACGCCGCCCGAGCCGCGCTGGTAGACCCGATCAGCAACCCGGTGGAGGTACGGGCGCTCGTAGGAGTCGAACATGCCGAAGCTCGCGGCGCTCCTCGCGAGGGCCGGCCCCAGCGACGTGCCCGCATTTATGACGGTCTCTGCCAGAGACTCTCCTGCCGAGGTCAGCTTTACGCCTACCGGCTGCAGGCTTGCAAGCACGTCCAGCTTCCCCATCCCGAAGTCATCGTCCGGCCCCTCGGCCCCGATGTCCTCTGCCGTCCCCAGCAGGATCGACGCTACGTCCGGCGCGGACAGGTGTGGATAGGTCGACTTGAGCAGGGCCGCTGCTCCTGTGACGAGCGGCGCGGAGTAGGACGTTCCCTCGCTCAGGCCGTCGCACACCCTGACCGGGTCTGTCGCGCAAAGCTCGTACGGCAGGTCTCCCGGGGCGGAAAGGCAATGCAGCCTCGCCTCCCCGCAGCCGTTCGAGTAATCGGCAAGGAGGTCCACTCCGTCCTGCAGGGCGGCCACGATCAGGTAGTGGCCTGCGAAGTCGTCGTTGAGCTCCGGCAGGTTGTTGAGGCCCGTGCGTTCGTACAGCCTGATCTCGAACTCATCCCTCTCCGCGTCCGACAGAGGAGACTCGGCGCCGATCAGGTCAATGACATCGAACCAGTACTCGTAGAAAAGGACGTTTCCGTACACTTCACCTTCCATGTGCAGCCCGAAGTTGCCTGCGGAAAACACGCACAGCCTCTCCTTGGTGCCGTCCTGCCTGTTCACGACGGCATTGTCAGGGTCCACACAGGCCTTGAGCAATCGAGCCTCACCAAGGTACTCAAGGCTGCCGCTGGGGGAAAGGAACTGGAAGTGGCTCACGTCGCAGATTATCGGATTACCGCGGACCAGCGTCGAGCGGCAGTTGTCCTTTTTCTCGTTCCGATAAGTCCGGCGCTCAATGAAGCCCCAGGAATTGTTGACCGCGAATGCGTCCGACGTCTCCCCCAGGTAGTCGACCGCGTCTATGGCATCCTGCTCTTCGCCCGTCACCACGCAGCACAGGAACTCGATGTCCGAGCCGTAGGCCACGCCGTACGCGGTCTTGCCTATCCGCCCCCCTGCGACCATCGCGACGAAGGTTCCGTGGTTGATGTTGGTCGGAAACAGCGGGGTCGTCACCGTCAGCGGAGTGCTGACCATCCCTTCGGCAAGAGTGGGGTGGTCAGGATTGATCCCGGCGTCGATGATCGCCACCTTCACGCCGGTTCCGGCATCGCCTTCGTTCCAGTCGTAGTTGATCTGCGAAAAGACCCCCTCCACAAGGTCGGACGGCACGTAGTCCGTCTCCAGGGTCCTCGGTATCGGAGGCGGGGGCTCGGGCTGCGCCTGGACCGCGCTGCCCCCGCCGCCCCCGCCTCCGCATCCAGAGAGCAGGACGACAAGGCAGACCGCGCATGCGCGCAGCGCGGAGCTGGTGCAATGCGGCGGCGGCGATCCTGTTTCAGTCAAGGCCAAGCCGGACTCCGGCCGCGACGCGGATCTCGTCGCCTGTGTGGGACTCCCAGGGGCTGTTCGCAACATGCTCGACCGCAAGCGTCGCTTCCCAGGCGCCGAGCGGCCTGGACACGGTGAACCCGAGGCGGCGCTCCCTCGCCCCCGCGCCGAAGTCGATCCAGTCGCTGTCGGTGCGGTACTCCCAGTCCCTCGCGGAGGACTCGCCGATGACTTCGACGCCGGCGCCAGTCTCGACTGTCGACCAGTCGCCGCTCTCTCCCGAGTAGCCTGCCACAGACTCGATCCGCATCCCGCCTCCGGTCGCAGCAAGCGGAACGGTGTAGTGCAGCTCCCAGTCCTCTCCGCCGTAGGCAAGTCGGTAGCCGTCGTACACAACATCGCTCACCTCTGTAACGTAACTGCCCTGCGCCCCGCCGGACCGAGTCTTGCCCAGGGAGTAACCCGCGCTGAGTGCCTTGTCGCCGAGCGGCATCCCGAGCCGCGCGCTCAGCACGCCCGACCTTCCCGCGCCTACCGCAAGCGCGCCGCCGAAGCCGCCGCCCATGAACGTCTCGGTCTCGTCGACGACCCCGGCCTCGATGCGCAGCAACGCCGGGCCCAGGGCGTTGGCCAGGAACAGTTTCCCGCTCGCATAGGACATCTTCGAGTCCCCGTCGTGCCCGGCATCGATGGCGAAGCCAATGCTGCCGGAGTCCGTGCGCAGGTGATGCTCGTGCCAGGCGACCGACGACGACGGCACGAGGGATGGCGGACGAGTACCGCTTCCTGAGGAGCAGCCGGAACGGCAGATATCAATCCCTGAGGCAAACCGAACTGCTCTTGCCGTCCACGGAAGCATTCCGCTTTCCGCACCTGCCAGGCCCATCCTGCGCTCCAGCCCAAGCTCCATGCGCTCCGACTCCGCAAGCAGCATTCCGGAGACGGCTTCCGCGCCCCGGCCATTTGTGCGCCCTGCGACCTTGTGCAGGTAGGGGCGCCCGTGCATGTCGAACATCCCGAAGGTCGCTCCGGACCTCGCGAGCGCCGCGTCCAGCACCGGGCCGGCGGCGATGGCGGTGTCGGCCAGGGTCTCGCCTGCCGACGACATCTCATCCCCCTGCGGGCGCAGGCTTTCCATCACGTCCAACTTGCCCATTCCGTAGACATTGTCCGGACCGTCGTCTCCCAGGTCCGTTGCCGTGGTGAGCAGGATCGTGACCACGTCCGGCGCCGACAGGTTGGGATAGGTCGACTTGAGCAGGGCCGCCGCCCCTGCGACCAGGGGCGCGGATAGCGAGGTGCCGCTAGTCGTTCCGCCGCAGAACCCGTCGGCAGAGGTGTCGCACAGCACAAGGGGGATGTTGCCCGGGGCGGACAGGCAGTAGTTCATGGCCTCGCCGCATCCGTTCGAGTAGGGGGTTATCACGTCCCTTGCGTCCAGCGCCGCCACGGAGATGTGGTGCCCCAAGAACTGCGGCCTCTCCCCGGGAAGGTTCGGGTAGGACCCTCGTCGGTACAGCCGTGATGCAAGCGCCGCCCTGTCGGGCTCGGACAGGAAGGTGTAGCCCGCATCGAGCAGGTCTCCCATCTGCATCCTGTAGTTCCTGTTGGGATGCTCGACTTGTCCGTCGAAGTGGAAGCCGTCGTTGCCGGCAGCAAACACGCACATGCGCTCATCGGCGCTGTCCGGATCCACGCAAGCCTTGTGAAGCGGATTCAGTTCAGTAACGGGATCCAAAGTGCCTGCAAAGTGCACCGGGGCTTGAATCTCGATCTCCGCCCCCGGAACGCAGGCAGTAGGAGGCTGCACGATCAGCCTGCACTGCGCAACATCATTGATGCGCAAGCGCTGTGAGATTACCGAGTTGTAGGAATGGTTGACCACAAAGGCGTCGGAATCCTCGCCGAGATGTCTGACCGCCTCGTTGTAGTCCCTGTCTGTGCTTTCGAGGCAGCACACGTACTCCAGTGCTGCCTCGTAAGCCGGGCCGTACGCCGTCTTGTCGATCCTGCCGCCGGCCATCGCCGAGACTATCGTCCCGTGGTCCAGCCGGCCCTCTGCGTCGCTTCCGGCCGGATTAACCAGGTCGCTCGGCAACGGTCGGGGTACTGACACGGCCCGCTGCGCGAGCGCGGGATGGTCGGTCCTTATGCCCGTGTCCAGGACGGCGATCTTGACGCCCCGGCCGGCTTGGCCCATGTTCAGGTCGTAGTTGATGGCCTCGAACGTGCTGCGCATCGCCGCGGCCGCGACGTAGTCCGTGTCCAGGGTCCTGGGGATCTGCGGCTCGGTCGGAACGGGATCCGTAGGGTCCGGTCCTGGACCCGGGTCCATCGGAGGCATGCCGGGTCCCGGGTCCGGTGGATCTGGATCAGGCGGCGGATCCATCGGGGGCGGACCGGGGTCAGGGGGCATTGGAGGCATGACAGGTCCGGGATCAGGATCAGGATCGGGCACCGGAACCATAGGAGGCGGATCCGGGTCAGGAGGCATCGGTGGCATCACGGGTCCGGGATCCGGATCAGGATCGGGCACGGGAACCATCGGCGGCGGATCTGGGTCGGGAGGCGCCGGCGGCATCACGGGACCAGGAGGATTCGGATCAGGCTCCGGATCCATCGGCGGCATGCCCGGGCCAGGATCAGGATCAGGGGGTCCGGTGCTCGCCAGCCCACCTCCGCCGCCGCAACCTGAAATGAGCAGCGTTGCGGCAAGCGCCAGCAGTGCCTTGGCGGCAAGACGGGCGTTGACTGGCTTAAATTGCAACAATCAAGGAGCGGGACCTTGTTGTCCGGACTTGGGCAACAGGTTCAACCGCTGGGGTCGAACCGCGATTTTATTTGCTTGAATTCAGACTCAATCGCCGAGCAGGCTGATCTCCACCGCTGCTCTGACCTCGTCTCCTGCGAACGAACGGCGGGGGCTGTTCGAGACATGCTCGACAGCAAGCAGGACGTCCCATGTTCCCAGCGGCTCGGTCACAGCAAGCCCAATGCGGCGCTCCCTCTCTCCGGCGCCGAAGTCGACCCAGTGGCTGTCGGTGCGGTACTCCCATCCGTCGGTAGAGGGCTTGCCCGCAACCGCGACGCCGTGGCCGTCGCTGACGATCGACCAGTCTCCGTTCGCGCCTGTGTAACCGCCGACCGACTCGATCCGCATTCCGCCTCCGGTCGCCGCAAGCGGAACGGTGTAGTGCAGCTCCCAGTCATCCGCGCCGTATGCCAGGCGGTAACCGTCGTAGTCGACCGGCGTGACGTCTGCGACGTAACTGCCGGCGGCAGCCCCGGGCCTGCCCCGCCCCGCTGTGTAGCTCGCGCTCAACGCACCTGCGCTGATTCTCGTCCCGAGCCTGGCGCTCAGGTACTGTCCTTGCCCTGCTCCGACCGCAAGAGCCCCGCCGAAACTGCTGCCCATGAACGTCTCGCTCTCGTCTAGCAGCCCTGCCTCGAGGCGAAGCAAGGAATCGCCGTAGCCTGTTGCGAGGAACATCTTCCCGCCTGCGAAGGACGGGGCCGGGTCTCCGTCAATCCCGGCCTCGACGGCGATCCCCAATCTTCCGAATTCCGACTGCCAGTGCACCTCCTGCCAGGCAATCGCCGTTGACGGAACCAATGAGGAAGCCATGTCCGCGCCGCCTATGTCACAACGCGGGGCGCA
>CAZDYI010000087.1:0-2407 GCA_964509765.1 uncultured Gammaproteobacteria bacterium | reverse complement strand
GACGTAGCGGCCGTGCAGGATCAGCCAGTGGTGCGCGTGGCGCAGGAGGCGCCTCGGCACGACCTCGTGCAGCCTGTCCTCGACCTCGCGCGGGGTCCCGCCCGGGGCGATGCCGGTCCTGTTGCCGATCCTGAAGATGTGCGTGTCGACCGCGATCGTCGGCTCGCCGAAGGCGCTGTTGAGGACCACGTTCGCGGTCTTGCGCCCGACGCCCGGCAGCGCCTCGAGCTCCTCGCGCGTGCGCGGGACCTCTCCGCCGTGGCGCTCGATGAGGTGCCTCGACAGGGCGATGACGTTCTTCGCCTTGTTGCGGTACAGGCCGATCGACCTGATGTGCCGCACGAGTCCCGCTTCCTTTAGCCGCACCATGCCTTCGGGGTCGCTAACCTTTTCGAACAGCCCCTTGGTTGCGGCGTTCACCCCCTTGTCGGTCGCCTGGGCTGAAAGCACCACCGCGACGAGGAGCTGGTAGTCGTTGCGGTGGACCAGCTCGGTCCTCGGCTCGGGGTTGCCCTTGGCAAGCGCCGCCATGAACCGCGCGGCCTGCCTTGCGTCCATGGCCGCGCCGCCTGCCGCGGCAGGCCCTTTCTTGCTTCGAGCTATGGCCTAGCCGTCTGCGACCGGCGGCATCGGGCAGCCGAGCACCGACGAGAACACCCGCAGGATCTCGATCGCGTCGATCGACGCCGTGCCGTGCGGGGCCGCGCACTCGGCGGCGATCTCGATCACCCGGCGTTTGCTCTTGGGGTCCAGCTTCGCAAGCGCGGCGAACGACGACGACAGCAGGAAGTGGTCCGGCATCTCGGTCACGTAGGCGAGGTTCAGGCCGTGCTTGGCGGTCGCCTGTTCGTACGCCGCTTCGGCCTCGTCGTCGCAGAACTTCGCGAGCGCGGACAGGGCGTACTGCGCCGCGTCGCGCCTCGACATCTTCTCGAGCTCCAGCGTGACCGTCCCGCTGTGGGACAGCTCGTGGAGGATGAGGGTGTGCAGGCACCACTCGTACGGCTCGAGGCTGTCGTCAGCCTCGATCAGCGCCTCCATGTTCGAGGCGAACAGGGCCATCTGCGACTCCGACAGCCCGCGCAGCGCAGGCACGCACAGCTCGGCGAGCGACAGCCGCTGCTTGCGCGGGACCATCACGACGTCGGGCATGATCCTCTCGAACGACGCGAACACCTGCGGGTCGGCAGCGACGCGCAGGTGGTCGATCTGGACCCTGCGGCACCCGTCGTTGGTCGGGTCGAGCAGCAGGGCGTAGATCACCGCCCGGGCGCCGAAGGGGTCGCCGATCTCGGCCCGGAGCGCGGGCCGCAGCCCGCCGAGCATGCCCTGGGCGAACGCGCGCGAGCCGTCGGTCGCGTTGCCGACCGAGTTGACCGCAAGCGCCGCGCCGAAGCCCGCGACGGCGGCGCCCGACACGACGGCCTGTGCCGCCCCCGGCTTCCCGTAGCCGGCGGCCTCGTCCTGCTCGGCCACCTGGTCCCGGACCTGCCTGACCTTCGGGTACTTCCCGTCCCAGTCCGGTTGCACGGCCTTGATCCTCTTTTGCAGCGGCGGGTGCGTCGCGAGAGGGTTCGAGAACCCGGACACCGCGCCCTCGCCGAACAGCATGTGGCTGTACTCGGCCGCGGACGGCGCCGCGACGCTGCCGCCGGTAACCGCGAGCTTCTTGAGCGCGCTGCCGATCCCGTCCGGGTTGCGGGTGTACTGCACCGCCGACGCGTCGGCGAGGTACTCGCGCTGGCGGCTGATCGCCGCGCGGATCAGGTTTCCGGCGAACACGCCGACGTAGCCCGCCACGCTCAGCACCAGGCCGCCGACGAGGACCGCGGGGCCCAGGCGCACGTCGCGCCCGCGGAACAGGTAGAACGAGGTCCGCATCATCATGTAGCCGAGGTAGCCGAGGATAGCGATCCCGAACACTATCCCGATCAGGCGCATGTTCAGGCGCATGTCGCCGTGGATGATGTGGCTGAACTCGTGGGCGATCACTCCCTGGAGCTCGTCGCGGGTAAGCGAGTCGAGCGCGCCCTGGGTGACGCCGATCACCGCGTCGTCCTTGCCGTAGCCGGCGGCGAAGGCGTTGATCGTCCTGGTGTCAGGCAGGACGTAGACGTTCGGCGGCGGCATGCCCGAGGCGATCGCCATCTCGTCGACCACGTTGATCAGCCTGCGGTGGGACGGCCTGTTCGTCGAGCGCGGAACCAGGACCCCGCCGAGCGAGGTCGCGACGCCGTCTCCGCCGCCGCGCGCGAGGGTCAGCACCCGCACGAGCGAGGCGAGCAGGACGAAGCCGACCACGCAGCCGGCGACGATCGCGAAGCGCTCGGGGTTGAACGGCAGGTCGGTCGTGAGCTCGCCCTGCCCGGTGTCCATGATCCGGTACGCGAACTCGGTCGCGTAGTAC
>CAZDYI010000086.1:0-43402 GCA_964509765.1 uncultured Gammaproteobacteria bacterium | reverse complement strand
AACGAGGTCTTGTCCTTGACCATCTCCCACTCGGGGCTGGCCTCGCCGAGCGCGTTCCCGATCTGGACGCACTCCTCGTTGCTGAGGCGCAACTTGTCTCTGACCCAGGCGGCGGTCACCGCCTTGGGGTATGCAACCTGGTCAGGCATCTCCCTTAGGAATTCTATAAGGAGTCCTGCATTCTATTTCAAGCGGCGGGAAGCGACTCGGCGATCGTCCCGCCGCCGAGGCAGCGCAGGCCGTCGTAGAGCACCGCGGCCTGGCCCGGGGCGACCGCCCACTGCGGAGCCGCGAACGCGACTTCCGCTTCGCCGGCGGCAGCCGACTCCAGCGTGCACGGCTCCGGCTCCATGCGGTGGCGCAGCCTGCAGGTGTAGACCCAGTTCGCCTTCGGCGGGCGGCCCGCGACCCAGCTGCAGTCGCGCAGGCGGGTGCCGCCCGAGTAGAGCAACGGGTGCTCGCGTCCGCGAACGACGGTGATCTCGTTCCTCGCCGCGTCCTTGCGGGCGACGTACCACGGCTCGCCCGGGCCGCCGATGCCGAGCCCCTTGCGCTGGCCGATGGTGTGCAGGTGCAGGCCGCGGTGCGCCCCCACCTCCCTGCCGGAGTCGTCGACGACGCGACCGGGCCGCGGCTCGATGTGCGGCGCGAGGAAGTCCTCGAGCCTGCGCTTGCCGACGAAGCAGATGCCCATGCTCTCGCGGCGCTCGCTGTTGGGCAGGCCCGCCTCCCGCGCGATCGCGCGCACCTCGCGCTTGGGGATTCCGCCGAGCGGGAACAGCGCGCGCGACAGGACCTCGGCGGACAGGCGGTAGAGGAAGTAGGTCTGGTCCTTGGACTCGTCCTCGGCCTTGAGCAGCTCGCCGCCCTCGCCCGCGCGGGCGTAGTGGCCGGTCGCGAGCCGGTCGGCGCCGAGCGGCCCGAGCGCATGCTCGGCGAAGGCGCCGAACTTGACGGCCGAGTTGCACCAGACGTCCGGGTTGGGCGTGTTGCCTGCGCGCAGCTCGTCGAGGAAGCCCTCGAAGACGCGCCCGCGGTACTCGGCGGTGAAGTCTGCGGCCTCGAGCTCCACGCCGATCGCATCGGCGACCGCGGCCGCGGCCGCGGCGTCCTCGCCGGCCGGGCACTCGCCGTCGTCCTCCCAGCTGCGGATGAACACTCCGGTCACCTCGTGGCCCGCGCGCTTGAGCAGCAGCGCGGCGACCGACGAGTCGACCCCGCCGGACATGCCGACCGCCACCTTCAATGCCCCGTCCTTGGGCCTGCCCGCCTGCCTTGCCACGCCCGAGTCAGTGCCGTCAACCGAATCGCATATTATCCCGCCAAGGTGTCCGACGTCGCAGCCGCCAAGCGAGAGGCCCGCCACAGGGCGAGGGCGGCGGTTGCCGAAATGGGCCGTAAGGGGCGCGCGGCGGCCTCGAAAAGGGTCTGCGAGCGCCTCGCCGGCCTGGAATCGGTAACGGGGGCGTCCGCGCTGATCGCCTACTGGCCTGCGTCCACCGAGGTTGACATACGCCACTTCCTAGTGAACGCTGTATCCGAGGGTCGGTCTGTGTTTTTGCCGAAAGTGGCGGCCAGGGGAGGGCCGCTGGAATTTCACAACATCTCGCATTCCGGCCTGATTCTGTCCACAGGATATGGTGGCATATCGGAGCCGGCCCTTGATTCGCAAGGCTTCGCGGCCGAAAAGGGCGCCTGCGTCCTAGTGCCCGCTGTATCCGTCGACCGCTCCGGAATCAGGCTCGGGTCGGGGCTTGGTTTCTATGATATAACGATTGCCGCCATGCACGATGTCACCCTGGTCGCGCCGCTGTTCTCCTGCCAGCTGGCCGAATCCCTGCCATCAGAGGCGCACGACATGAAGGTATCGGCGGCGGTGACCGAGGACGGGGTTGCCGTGTTTCAAGGCGCGGGAGAGTGCAAGTAGTGGAGGCCGCGCTTCGGCCGGCGCCCGACCGCGAGGCGGTCTGGGGCCGCGTCCAGGAACTGCTCCGCAGGGAGATCCCCGAGCAGCATTTCCGCCACTACGTCGAGCCCGCGAGCCTCGCGCCGCCCGCCGACGCCGGGGCCGACCTGCTGCTGTTCGTCCCGAGCCGCGAGGTCGCCGAGTGGTTTGACAAGGGCGTCGCCCGCCGCATCGAGCAGCTCGCAGGCAACCAGCTCTACCCGGGCAGGCTCGTCATCGAGGTCAGCCGCCAGCCCGACCTGTTCTTCGACGACGGCCGCGAGCTGCCGCCGGCGCCGCGCTTCCCCGTCATGGAGAGCCCGGCGCGGATGACAAAGCCGGTGTCGTCAAAGCCGACGTGGACGGGGCTGTCGCGCCTCTACACCTTCGAGAACTACTACAGCGGGCCGAGCAACGAGATGGCGCTCGCCGCCGGGATGAAGCTCGCTACCGAGCCCGGCGCGGCGCGGACGACGAGCCCGCTTTTCATCCACGGCTCGGTCGGGCTCGGCAAGAGCCACCTCGCCCACGCGATCGGCACGCGCTTCCTCGAGCTCAACGAGGGGGCGAGGATCCGCCTTTTGTCCGGCGAGCAGTACATGCGCGAGGTCCAGCAGGCATTCCTCAAGGACCGCATCCAGCAGTTCCGCGAGGGCTTCCGCCAGCTCGACATGCTGATCATCGACGACATCCAGATGATCGGCCGCGACTCAGAGCAGACCCACAAGCAGTTCCTCGGCCTGTTCAACTACATGGACGAGCGCGAGCTGCCGATCGTGCTGACCTCGGACCGGCCGGCGGGGAGGCTGTCGCGGCGCATGCCGCCGCGGCTCGTCTCGCGGATCACGATGGGCGTCGACGTGACCGTCGGCGTGCCCGACCTCGACACGAGGATCGGCATCCTCACCTACCAGGCGCGCGCGCTGTTCGGCGTCGACCTGCCCGACGAGACCGCGCGGCTCGTCGCGGGAAGGCTTAGGAGCAACTGCCGCGAGCTCGTCGGGGCGCTGCGCCGGATGGCGCTGCAGGCCGACCACGCCCGCGTCGCGCTGACCCCCGACATCGCCCGGCTGGTGCTGCGCGACATCGTCGCGGTCCCGCGCGACCTGTCGGTGCACGAGATCATCGAGCGCACCGCCAAGCACTACAAGCTGCGCGCGGCCGACCTGGTCGCCAAGCGCCGCTCGAAGGACCTCGTCCGCGCGAGGCACGTCGCGATGTTCATGTGCCGCGAGCTGACCCAGGTCTCGCTTCCGTCGATCGGCGACGCATTCGGCTGCCACCACTCGAGCGTGATCCACGCATGCAAGAAGGTCTGCGAGTGGATGCACCGCGAGCGCGAGTTCGACTACGAGATCACCGTGCTGCGCCAGGAGCTCGCAGGCTGAGCCGGAAGGCCATGTCATGCGCCTGTTTTTTCGGAGCTGCGCATCAATTCATCTGACTGATTCGCGTCGGCGAGAAACAACCCTATTTGCGGAAATGCCAGGGTCCACAGAAACCATGCCATTCCGTTCCGGGTGTCACTACAAATTCATGCCGCGCAGGTAAAAGATCAACGGGATCACGACACAGAAAAGAATCCAGCAATACACCTGGTTTCTGGGTTCGAGTACCTCCTTGAGCAGGCCTGCGACGACAACGAAGAACCCAACAAAGAATGCTGAAAGCCCTGGCCACTGCCAAAACGCGCTGCTGTAGCGGTCATCCATCTTGGACTCAACGACGAAGCTGCCGGCCATCAGCGCGGCCCCGAAAGCAAGCCAGGCGACTGACCAGATCCACCAAGGCGTGTCGTCGTTTTAATTTCATCGCGGATGGACTTGGAGCGTTGCGGAGAAATTGTATTTTTCATGTTTGGCAGCCAGTGCCCTGCGCAAGCTGCCCTACCGGCAATCTATCGGGCCGCGGGCGGATGCGGTCACTTGCCGAGCTCCTCTATCATTTTCCGCACGATCTCCTGTCGCTCGCTGGAGAGCCGCGAGAACGCATCGCCGATCCCCTCCTTCGAGGTCGCGGTAGAGCCGGAAAGCCCGAGCAGGTAGTCTGCCGAGACTTCGAGCGTTTCGGCGATCGTCCTAACCTTGTCGACGCGCGGCAGCCGCGTTCCCCGCTCGATGTGCGAGAGCATGGTCTGGGCGAAGCCGCACTTCTTCGCAAGCTCCTGCTGGCTGATGCCGCGCATCTCGCGGGCGCTGCGGATGCGTTTGGGGATGATGACTCGGGCCTCCATCGCTGCCGAGCGCTCCTGGGTTCCATCCGACAGGATCACGTCCGGGATCAGGCGGTAGATCCCATCGAGGGTCGCCTCGAGGTACTCGCCGCCGCCCCCGGTCTTGTTGCCCTTGCCGCCCTTCCACGAGGAGTCTTCGCGGTGCCACCTGCGCAGGAACTCGAAGACCAGCGCGCCTCCGACGCCCTCGATGAGGACGCGGCCCGCCATCGCTTCCGGGGGAACGTCGCCGAACTTTTCCGGCCTCGCCGATGTCCAGACCCTGACCGGCACGCCGGGGCCGCGGAAGCGCGCGCCGAGCCACCTTGCGAACTCCCTTGCGGCAGACGCTCGCTCCCGGTCCCTGGGGTCTACGTAGACTCCGATGCGGACAATCCGCTTCTTTCCTGCGACCTCTCGGATCGCTACGTTGCCAGGGAGCGGAACCCTGACGCGCCTCCGGAGGTCCGCGGCCTCGGTCTCGAATCCCCACTCGTTCATGCCGGCGACTATCCGCTCGAGGATCTTGCTCCTCGGGCGAGATCCCCTGTCCGGACCTGAGCTGAGCAGGTACATGAACACAGGCCTTTCACCGTAGCCGTCGACCTCGACGCGCCAGCGGCGGTACTTCTTCATCCGCGTCACGCCCTCGGCGCTGTCCATTTTCCTGAAGCCCGACTGCGTCATCTCGTAGACCGCGGCCACCGCCGCCGCGTTCCGGTTTGGAACGAGCGTCGCGACGCCGTCGCTCCCGAAGGCAAGCCGCTGCCCCTTGATCCGGACGCGCTCGACCGGGCGGAAGCCCGGGGCCCGCTCCTCCATCTGGCGCAGGAGCAGGTTCGGCCCGTAGGCGATGCAGAAGCCGCCGCCCTCGACGGGGGCCTCGTCGATCACGGCGTCGCCGAGGACGACGGTCCGCGGCTCGCCTTCCGCGACGATCCTGTTCTGCTCGGAGCGCACGGGGGCAGTATAAATCCCGCCGCCCGACGCGCTAGTTGACCTTACCCCCGCCCAGGGCCGAGCGAGCAAGGATGCTGGCGCTGAGCGTGCACATCCTCAGCCAGCTGACGATCTCAGAAGCGCACCAGGAGGAGGAGCCGAGCCGGAACTCCATGGTCTCGTGCTCGGTGATCGCGCGGAAGCCGCGGTTGCGCTCGGGGTCCACGGCGTAGTTGAACCCGTCGCCGAACCTTGCGGTCTCGGTACCGTTCCGGCCGAGGTTGCGCCTGCATATGTCAGAGGTGTCGCCTATCCTGAGCCGGTTGCCGCCCATGCAGGGCCTGACGTGCTCGTCAACGGCCCGCGTCAGCCGGTCCTGCGCCGCGCGCTCTGCCGGCCCGCGGCCGGACATGGCGTCGAGGTAGTCCTCCCACCAGGGCTCGTCGGGCAGGCTCACGTGCACGTGCATGGCGCACGACTCGTCGATGACAATGCCCTTCGCGTAGCCGAGGAACTCGACGGCCAGCAACTCGCGCGCGAGGACCTGGCGGTCCGGCTCGTACAAGAGGTCAATCCTCCTGCTCTTGAGCGCGCGGGGCCGAAAGCCCATGCGCCTGTGGCAGTTCCTCACCGCGCGGTCGATGCCCAGCCCGAAGTCGCAGCCGTCGGGCACCCTGTTGAGGGCGCCGGTTGACCGGACCCTGATCCGCAGCCACCTAGACAGCGCCAGCAGCCATAGGACATCCACCGTCCCCTGCAGGCAGAGCCCGATGTCGCCGCCCTCAGGCAGACATGCCTCGATGTCCGAAAGGCGCCGGGCCCAGCCAGGGGCGCCCAGGTGGGGCACGCCGTAGCGGTACGACTTGAGCGGGGACGACGAGCGAACGCTCAGGCATGCGACGTCGTCGGCCAGCTCCTTGCATCCCTCTGGCCCGAGCCGGCCGAGCATCCCCGGGCCCAGTGCGAGGTTGCGGTCAAGCACAGCTAGGCACCTGCTGGCGCAGGACGTCCCTGACGTTCATCTGGTAGTACTGCGCCGGCTCGAGGCACCGCACGGGCCCGTCGTCCGCCTCCACGTCGACGGGAACCTCCTCGCGGCGGTACCAGTCCGGGGCGCCCTCGACCTCGTCGAGTGCCCTGATCGAGCCGCGCGGGACAACCGCGAGAACCCCGCTCACGGAGCTGCCCGCGGCGTACTCGGTCGACGCCGGCATTCCGTCGCAGCGCCTCATGTTCAGCAACCTTGCCTTGCAGCACTCGATCCCGAGTTCGTACGCGGCCCGCGTTCCGGCGCTGGTGAAGATGCCGTAGAAGAACCCGACGAAGGCGTCGCAGTCGCCCCTATCTCGAAACTCCCGGAGCTCGCCGAACACTGAGCGAGCTCCTGGCTCTGCGACCACCGACACTGCGTCGCCGTAGCTACGGAACGGCTGGCGCGCGCTGTCCGAGCGGCGTTTCCTGAGCTCGCACGCCTTGGCGACGAACCCCCAGTCGTCCATGCCCGTGAGGATCGTCTCGCGGTAGTCCTCGTCCGGAACGGCGTCCTTGTCCTCGCCCTTGCTGAGAAGGTACGTGTAGGTCGGCAGGTCTCCGTAGCCGTCGATCTCCACGCGCCAGCGGCGGTACTTCTTGACGGCTACGCCTTCGTTCCTGTCCATCCTCTCGAAGTCGGACTCGGACATCCGGTAGACGACGCCCGCCGCCTCCTGCCCGGGGTCGGGAACGAGCGTGGCAACGTTGTCCCTTCCCGGGCTGTCCCGCCCTCCGAACGCGAGCCGCTGCCCGACGATCAGGACGCGGCCGACCGGGACGCAGTCCTTGGCCCGCCTCGCCATTTGGCCAGGCGAGAGGTTCGAGCCGAAGGCCAGGTAGTTGCCCCCGCCGACGACGGGATCCTCGTCGATCCCGACCAGCCTGAGCACGACGCGGCGCGGCTCGCCGAGGGCGATAATTTCTTCGATTTGCTTTTTCATTTTCATGTCCTCCGTGGAACGTGTAGGGAGATTATACACTATTTATTGACAAAAAGCAAATCGTGTATTACGCAAGGACATTATTACGATGATATATTGGCTTCGAGACCATGGAGCCATTGACCGCGGGCGGGCAAATCAGGCACTCCGAGGGATGGTGACAACAGCAAAGAGGCGAACTGGAAGGCCAAACATTGGCAACTTCCAGGCCTGTGAAAAGGCAAGGGCAACCTGCGGACAGAAAGCGCCTTTGCACGCATCGCACACGACATGCAGAGGGTAAGCCACAGGCCCCGTCCCCGCCCGCGCCTCGGGCACGCTGGTCGCGCCGGGACCTATCCACAAATCCACAGGCCATTAAAGCCAGAGTACTTAATTTGATTCATTCAAATATAATGGAGGGCTGTTGAAAATGACGGAACAAGGGGGGAACACCGATGTTCTCGGTTGAGAGCAAGAACCTGCGCGGGGCCCTGGACAAGGTCTCCAGCGTCGTCGAGACCACGCAGCTCCACGACATCCTCGACTGCGTGCTGCTGGCCCCCGACGGCAAGCAGCTGTCGCTGACCGGATCCAACGGCCAGGTCCAAGTCTCGGTCAACTGCGAGGTCACGGAGGGCAAGGCCGCCAAGCCGGCGAAGTCGGCCGGCTCGTTCGCCGTCAAGGTGCGCAAGCTCAACGACATCATGCGCTTCACGCCCGGCGACAAGGCGACCTTCAAGTCGGACGGCGGCAAGCTCGAGCTCGAGGTCGGGACCGGCCACTACAACCTCCAGGCCCGCGACGGGGCCGAGTACCCGCGCATGGAGCCCGGCGAGAAGGGCGACATCGAGGTGGAGCTCGGCCAGATCCAGCTCCACACCGCGATCAGGCGCCTGCAGGCCGCGATCTCCACCCAGACGCACCGGGTCTACCTCGCCGGCGCCTTCTTCGACTTCCGCGACGGGATGCTCAACCTCGTCGGGACTGACGGCCACCGCCTCGCCACCGACGCCTTCGAGGTCGACGGCGTCGAGGACGCGAGCTTCATCCTGCCGCGCAAGGCGGTAAGCGAGCTCACCCGGCTGCTCGACCCGTCGGGCAAGGACAAGGTCATCCTCTCGGCCGCCAAGGACGGCGACGACTTCCGCACCGCGGAATTCCGCTTCCCCGACGCGGGCCTGCGCCTGACCTCGCAGCTGATCCAGGGCCAGTACCCCGCCTATGCCAAGGTCATCCCCGACGACAAGACCAACAGCTCGCACCTGGTCTTCAACCGCACCCGCCTGCTCGACGGCATCAGGCAGGTCTCGAGCGTGCACGACCGCACCGGCGACACCGTCCGGCTGATCTCCAAGGCGGGCAACAACGAGGTCGAGATCGTCGGCGAGGGCACCGCGACCAAGGACCGCGCCCAGATCGAGCTCAAGATCGACGGCGGCGAGGGATTCGACCTGCAGTGCCAGCTCAACAGCTCCTACGTCCAGGACATGCTCAACGCCTTCGACGGCATCGACGGCGTCGACCTTGCGTTCAAGGACAACAACTCGAGCATGCTCTGCACGAAGGCCGGCGAAAAGGACCACAGCTTCCGCTACGTCGTGATGCCGGTGCGCTGAGGCGACGCGCCCGGCCCGGGCCCCCGGCGGGGCCCCGTTCCGCCCCCTTCCGGGAAAGGTCCCCCGCGCGCTCGATTCCGGGCGCGGATCGGGTAAAATACAAGACACGGGAAGGGAACCTACACTAGCCATCAAAACGCTAACTTGCACACACTGACCCTTTCCGCGAGAGCCCCCGCAGCAGCCCCCCTCGTCCCGCCGCGACCCGGCAGGGAGGCGGCGTGAGCCGCGCCGCGGCGGCCGCCCGCAAGGGCGACTACGACGCCGACACGATCAAGGTCCTCAAGGGCCTTGAGCCGGTCCGCAAGCGGCCGGGGATGTACATCGGCGACACCTCCGACGGCACCGGCCTGCACCACATGGTCCAGGAGGTCGTCGACAACTCGGTCGACGAGGCGCTCGAGGGCCACTGCGACCTGGTGACGATCACCCTGCGCGCCGACGGCGGCTGCACCGTCGAGGACAACGGCCGCGGCATCCCGGTGGCGATGCACGGCACCGAGAAGCGCCCGACGCCCGAGGTCGTCATGACCATGCTCCACGCCGGCGGCAAGTTCGACAACGAGTCCTACAAGGTCTCCGGCGGCCTGCACGGCGTCGGCGTCTCGTGCGTCAACGCGCTGTCGACCGAGCTCCACCTGTCGATCAAGCGCGACGGCCGCGAGCACACCATGGAGTTCTCCCGCGGCAAGGTGACCAAGAAGCTCGCCAAGGGCGCGAAGACCAAGGAGACCGGAACGAGGATCACCTTCTGGCCCGACCCGAAGATCTTCGACGACACCAACTTCAAGCACGACTACCTCGCCCGCCGCCTCCAGGAGCTCGCCTTCCTCAACAGCAACCTCAAGATCGTCATCGTCGACGAGCGCGAGGAGCCTGCCCGGGTGAGCGAGTACTTCTACGAGGGCGGCCTGCGCGAGTTCATCTCGCAGCGCGCCGCCTCGAACAAGGAGTTCGGCTCGATCCACGAGAAGATGTTCTACTGCCGCAAGGAGCGCGACGGCATCACCGTCGAGATCGCGATGCAGTGGGGCCACGGCTACAACGAGCACATCCGCTGCTACACCAACAACATCCCGCAGCAGGACGGCGGCACCCACCTGACCGGCTTCCGCGCCGCCCTGACCCGCGTGGTCAAGAACTACATGACCGAGGCCGCGACGACCGCGCGCCTCAAGAAGGTCGCCGCCGACGTCGCCGGCGAGGACATCCGCGAGGGCCTGCTGTGCGTGCTCGCCGTCAAGGTCCCCGAGCCGAAGTTCTCCTCGCAGACCAAGGACAAGCTCGTCTCGTCGGAGGTCCGCCCGGTGGTCGAGGACGTCTTCGCCGAGGCGCTCAACGTCTTCCTCCAGGAGCGGCCGCGCGACGCCCAGGCGATCTGCGACAAGGTCTCGCAGGCGTCCGCCGCCCGCATGGCCGCCCGCCAGGCGCGCGAGAGCGCCAGGCGCAAGAGCGCCTTCGACTCGGGCGGCCTGCCCGGCAAGCTCGCCGACTGCCAGGAGAAGGACCCGGCCAAGTCGGAGATCTACCTCGTCGAGGGCGACTCCGCCGGCGGCTCGGCCAAGCAAGGCCGCGACCGGCACTTCCAGGCCGTGCTTCCGCTGCGCGGGAAGATCCTCAACGTCCAGAAGTCGCGCCTCGACAAGATGGTCAACTCGAAGGTGATCCAGGACCTCATCCAGGCCCTCGGCGTCCAGATCTTCGAGGAGCGCGGCGGCGACGACGACGGCGAGGCGGCGGACGCAGCCAACGGGGAGGCCAACGGAGGGGGCCTGCCGGCCGAGCTGCGGGCGCTGCGCTACCACCGCATCATCATCATGACCGACGCCGACGTCGACGGCGCGCACATCGCGACGCTGCTGCTGACGTTCTTCTTCCGGCGCCTGAGCTCGCTGGTCCGCCACGGCCTCGTCTACCTCGCCCTGCCGCCGCTCTACAAGGTCAAGGCCGGCAAGGAGGAGAGCTACCTACAGGACGGCGCCGCGCTCGAGGAGTTCCTCTCCGAGCACGCCCTCAAGGGCGCCGGATACGTCCAGCAGGGCAAGAAGAAGCCCTCGGACAAGTTCCCGATCCTGTTCCGCATGCTCCACCGCGCCGACGCGATCATCGACAAGCACTCGAGCAACATCGTCGAGCGGCTCGACCCGGGACTTTTGCGCCTGCTGCTCAAGGTGCCCGACGTCCTGATGCTCGACAGCGCCAAGGAGGCGAAGGCCTCGGCCAAGCGCCTCGAGGCAGCCTCCGAGGGAGAGCTGCGCGTCTCGGTCGAGGGCCAGGACGGCGCGCGGGTGCTCGACTGCCACAGGCGGGTGCACGGCCAGGAGCGGCTCGCCGGCAGGCTCACCCGCCAGTTCCTGGAGTCGCCCGACTACGACAAGCTGATCGAGACCGCGGGCCTGCTCCGGGAGCTCGCAGGCGACGGGACCGTGTCTGCCGGCAGCGACAGCATCGACGTTCGCGGCCCCGAGCAGGCCGCCGAGTGGCTGATGGCGCGGGCGCAGAAGGACGTCGTCATCCAGCGCTACAAGGGCCTCGGCGAGATGAACCCCGAGCAGCTCTGGGAGACGACCATGGACCCCGGCCGGCGCCGGCTCGTCCGCATCGAGATCGAGGACGCCGAGCGCGCCGACGAGCTGTTCTCCGACCTTATGGGAGAGGACGTGATGCCGCGCAAGGAGTTCATCACCAACGGCGCCCTGCAGGCCGAGATCGACCTCTAGCCTTATTCCGCCCCGCGCATTTCCGAACAATCGGCGGCGTCCCTTATGCCGGAGCCGGTGACTCCGCGTTGTTCGAAACGTCCGGAAGCTGCCCGGCCAGAATGGGCGCCTGCTCGAGCCAGGCCGTCAACTGCATCGCCAAGGGATCGGCAGGCCCCGTTCCAAAACAAGGTGCCGCCGAACTCATGCAATAATTCCGTGTCAGAGGTCATGCGTGAATTAAGCGGGCTGCAGGACGCTCCCTTCCGATGAAGCCCCACAGGCAGGCCGCGCTCGATGTCGCCGCCGCGGCGTTGGTGACGGCGCTGTACCTGGCGGCGATGGCGAGCCAGTATTTCAGGCGGATGCCGCACTTTTTCGAGTATCAGAAGGGGTTGCTGAGCGCGGATGCGCTGGTTTTTCCTGCCATGGTGTCACAGTTTGCGTCCGGTGTTGCCGAAATGTCTGATTGGATCAGCAACCCTGCGCACTACTGGTTCACTGAGCTTCTCCCTCTGACGGCTCTCAACGTCCTGACGGACGGGAACTGGCCGCTTGCGCAGGCGCTGAGGGGATCCCTCGAGCTGGTTTTGCTGACCTGCTCCCTGGCCGCGATGCTCAAGGTGGCCTCCGGAGCATCCTGGCCCAGGTCGTTCCAGATGTCTGCGGTGTCGGTTTTGGCGCTGACTGTGGTTGACTATCTTTTTGGCGGGATACACACGATGACGCCGGGGAGTTCCGGACACCGAACAGTCAACATTGCCTTGTTCTTGCTCGCCTGTGCTGGCGCGGCAAGGGTTGCGTCAAGCGGCAAGGCCAACCAGCCGCTGACCTGGATGTACCTTGCGCTGTGCTTCGCCTCCGGCGCGGAGGACGCGCTGATCAGCGTCCAGGTCGTGATTCCGGTGTGGCTGGCGTCGCTGTGGTTGTTGTGGCGGGCAAGGGCGGACAGGGACGGGCGCGCGCGCGGGATGGCCGTCGCGGCGACGCTGGGCCTGGCGTTCAGCTACGCAGGCCACGCCGTGAATGTCGCATTGCTGCAGTTCGAGGCCAACGAATGGAGAACAGGGGGAACCAACTTTTCAGGCGCGCTGAACATCGCGATGCCGCTTCTGGAGGAAGGAAGGCTCCTGGATTCCGCCGCCGGGTTTCTGGACTCCCTGGCTGCGGGATTCACGTCGCGGCTTGGCGAGGAGCTGCTGGGGGCAAGCGCGCTTAATTTCGGATTGCTGCTGTTCGCAGTCCCGGTTGCCGCATGGACTCTTGCCGGACGGGGCCGGCCGGCACTAGGACAGGAAAAGGCCGGCGCCAAGGCTTGGCTGAAAGCGATGTACTGGTCCTTGGCCCTAACGAACCTGGCCGCACTGGTGCTGGTGAAGCCGAAAGTGGACTACGCCCACACTTTCCTGTGGCTCTCCCCCCTTGCCCTCGCCGTAGCGTGGCTGCCGGCCCTTTGGCGCCGCCCATGGCTG
This sequence comes from uncultured Gammaproteobacteria bacterium, assembly GCA_964509765.1. Taxonomy (GTDB): domain Bacteria; phylum Pseudomonadota; class Gammaproteobacteria; order Tethybacterales; family Tethybacteraceae; genus CAZDYI01. Next base: position 30,564 of record CAZDYI010000086.1, on the reverse strand, counting down.
CGGGGCGGTGCGACATGCATGGCGATGCTGATCCTTGCGGCATACCTGTCGTTCTTTCGCCCGGAATCCGTGAGAACCGGTCACGCCGAGTGCGCGTCGGAGCAGGGAGTTCTGGCCGGAACCAAACTGAGCCGCGGGATGGTGACCTTCTGGCATCTCTACGAGGCGCTGGTAATGAGCGGCGTGGACACGATGCACCTGATGTACGTTGCCGAAAAGCACGCGCACGAGAGCTATGCGGCTTCCTTGCGGCATGTGGGCAACGTCAGGCACACCTACGGCAAGGCAGACTACGCCATCGTCGACCTGAGGTTCAACGGCAAGGGCGTGGTGGGCTTCAGAAGGCAGTTCGGACTTCCGTCAAGGATCGAGGAGTGCGCCTGGGAGTCATGGTACCTCTACGGCGAAGGCTGGCTGTCGAGTGACGACCTTGCGCGGAGGCCCCATTTGTTTCACTAGGCGCACAAGGCTGGGCGACAGGTGCACCTGATGTCCGGGGCCGGCCTCTAGGGGCGATTTCCCTCCCCTTTCCCGCCGCGAACTCCGAGAGACCCTGCGAAGGCGAGGTTGAGCGCCAGCACGGCGAACAGCACAGACAGTCCCCAGCGCAGGTCGGTCAGCTCGGAGACGAAGCCGATCACGACCGGCCCGGTCAGAAACGCCCCGATCGCCATGAACGACAGGAAGGCGACGTTCGAGGCCGTCCTTCCGGGAAGGTGGCCCGCCGCCGACATCGCAAGCGGGAAGCCCGCGGCGACTCCGGCACCGAGCAGGCCGAACCCTGCGAGCGCCAGCGGGACGGAAGGCTTGACGACGATCAGCGCCAGGGCAACGATGCTCGCGGCGGCCGACATCCGCGCCAGCGCCACCTCGCCTATCCGCGCCCTTATCCAGTCGCACGCGAACCGCATCGCGGCAAACGTCGCGGTGAGCAGGGTGAACGCGTAGCCCGCGGTCGCGGAGTCACCGCCGAGCTGCTCGGTCATGTACAGCGCCGACCACTCCAGAGCCGCCCCCTCCACGAGCGCGATGCTCAGCAGAAACGCTCCGATGCCAGCCAGCGCCGGGGACGGCATCCGCGGGCGCCACCTGCGCAGCTTCGCTTCAGGGGTGGGGCGTTCCTCGCGGCGGACCGTGAGCGCCGTGAGCATGGCAGCGGGCAGGACCGCGGCGGCGCAGGCGGCGGCGCCCCACAGCAGCCCGGCGCCGAGGGTGACCAGAAGCACGCCGGCAAGCCCGCCGGCGGCCTGCCCGAGCGCCCAGCAGCCGTGGGCGCTGCCCATGAACAGGATGTTGTTGCGCCGCTCGACGTTCGATGCGTTGACGTTCAGGCCGATCTCGGTGAACGCCATCGACGAGCCGAGAAGGGCCATGCCGGCGGCGAGCGTCGGCAGGTCATGCGCCGCGCCGACCGCGACGGTCGCGAGCGCGAAGACCGGCAGGCCGATAAGCAGCACGTTGCGCATCCCGACCCTGCCCGCGACGGCCCCGGCGACCGGAAGGAACACGAGGCTTCCGACCGGCGCGCCGAGTATGCCGAGCGCGAGCTCGGCCTTGTTGACCCCGGTCGCCTCCTTGATCTCCGGTATGCGGACAAGCAGGCATCCGAGCAGCACCGGCTGGTAGAAGAACAGCAGCATCGACCACCACACCTCGGCGGGCCAGTCGCGGAAGCCCTTCCGCCCTTCCTTCGGCGCCGCGGGGACGCCTTGCTCCATCGAGTCCATGTCTGGGTAGCGAATTGTCGCAAGTTCCGTCTTAAAATCGCGGCGAGGTGGACGGAATGCGGCAAGGAGGGCACCGGGCATGAGGCGCTCCGTCGCGGCTCCCGCGCTGCTTGCCGCGGCGCTCCTGCTGTCGGGCTGCGCAGAGCTCGCGTGCCGGGGCGGCCCGCAGCAGCGCAACCTGTCGACGCTCGAGGACGCCTACGAGCGCGTGTCCGGCAACGTCTACCGCGGCTACGCGATCCACTACTCGCGCGAGCTGGTCACCGAGCCCTACACCGAGGAGGTGACGGTGTGCGAGCTGTTCGACGACTCCGGTAACTGCGTGAGGGCGCACACCCGCTCGGACACGAAGTACCGCGACGTCTACAAGACCGTCGAGCGGCCGGTCGCGATCGACATCGAGGCCGAGACCGTGCGCATGGAGTCCCTGCAGCGGAGCCTCGACCCGGCGCGGATAGCCGCCGAGCAGGAGTACCTCTCCTGCATGGCCGAGCACAGAAGAAAGGGCGCCTGAGCGCCGGGCCGCGCCTAGGTTCGCGTGATCGGGATGTGGATCGAGGTCAGCGCCTCTGAGGGATCGACCTTCTCGTGGTCGTTCTCGTAGACCTCGAACGGCGGCTTCGACTTGTCGATCTTGTAGCGGTTCATCCTCGTGTTTGTCATCGCCACGCGCCAGGCGTGGGCGAGCATCTCGAAGCGGCCCTTGAGCGTCACCTTGTTGCAGGTCGATCCCGGGTAATCCTTGATCTCGTACCCCTCGCAGCTGTCGCGCGTCGTCGGGACCGCCGCCTCGTAGTCGACATGGTCCTTCTTCGGGTCGATATTCAGGCACACCCCCATCGGCGGCCCGGGGACGTTGCCGTCGCCGTCCTTCGCGGCCTCCACCAGCTTCGGCAATTCGTCGGCGAGCGTCGGGTGCAGCTCCTTGAAGCTGCCGCTGTACGACCAGTACGCGCAGCGCATGGCGGGAACCTCTGAAACGCCGGGGAACTCGAATGTGAAGCGGCAGGTCTTCGGGTCGGTCTCCCGCTCGAGCATCCGCAGCCCCAGGATGTAGTCGGCAGAGATCATCGACTTGACCGCCGGCGTCATCAGCCGGAACAAGAACGGCATCGACGACTCCATCGTCCAGGTCACCTTGGTGCCGTCGCCGTCCGGGGCGAACCGCCAGGTCACCGCCGCCGTCGTCCGGAACGGCTTGAGGAACCGCAGCCGCTGCAGGATGCCGTCCGGCTCCTTGATGATCGCGTGCTCCATCATCCCCGCGCCGGCCCGCCTGCCGCTCCACACGTAGTGCCCGCCCTCGGCGTCGGGGGGCGGGCTGTCGCTGTACTTGATCTCGCAGTCCGGCTCGTGCAGGAGCCATGGGCTCCAGGACGGCCAGGTGCGCAGGTCGACGACCTTGGCGAAGATTTTCTCGCGGGGAGCCGCGATCGTCAGGCTCTCCTCGACCCTGTACTTGCCCTCGGTCAGGACCGTGTACGCGATGACCGCGACCGCGATCACCAGGACGACTGCTGCCGCGATGATCATGTTTCCCCTGCCTGAAACTGCCAGGACGGAGCCGCGGGACGCGGCGATGGTTGAATCCGCATGGCGTTGGTGATAGTATATCCCGCCGTGACAAAGTCGCTCGTCATAGCGGAGAAGCCCTCCGTCGCCCAGGACATGGCCCGCGCCCTCGGCGCGAAGAAGGCCGCGACCGGGATATTCGAGAACGACGACTACGTGATCACGTTCGCGATCGGGCACCTGCTGGAGCTCGACGACGAGGCCAACGGCGCGGCCAAGAAGAAGGCGGGCAAGGCGGGCGCGGCGAAGAAGGCCGCCAAGCCGAAGAAGTGGTCGCTCGACAGCCTGCCGTGCATCCCGAACCTGACTCTCAGGCCCCTCAAGGACGGGAAGACCCACCTCGACCGGATCAAGAGGCAGTGGCGCCGCGACGACGTCGGGACCGTGATCAACGCATGCGACGCCGGCCGCGAGGGCGAGCTCATCTTCAGCAACATCCGCCACTACCTTACCGTGCAGTCGTCATCGAAGGCGCCGGACAGGCCTGTAAAGCGGCTCTGGCTGCAGTCGATGACCCAGGGCGCTATCCGCGACGCGTTCTCCTCGCTGCGCGAGAACGCCGAGCTCGACCCGCTGCGTAGTGCGGCTGTCGCGCGCTCGCGGGCCGACTGGCTCGTTGGGATCAACGCGACCCGGGCGTTCACCGCGATCAACTCCAAGGACGGCGGCTTTGTGCTCACTCCCGCCGGGCGCGTCCAGACGCCGACGCTCGCCCTGCTCGTCATGCGCGAGAAGGAAAGGCAGAAACACAAGCCAGCGGACTACTGGCAGATCAAGGCGCGGTTCAGCATTGCGGCGGGAGGCTACGACGCACGCTGGGTAGGCAAGGGCGACGACGGAAAGGACAGCGACCGGATCTTCGACAGGGAAAAAGCCGAGCGTGTGATGGCTCAACTTGATGTATCGGGAAAGCTAGCAACCGACTTTGTCCGTGACGGCTTATCCAACGAAGATACCAAGGTATTGCTAGACGCAGCCAGCGCGAATGGTATTGCAACGGACGAGAGCAAGGAGAAGACGCTAAATTCGCCGGCCCTGTTCGACCTGAACACCCTTCAGCGCGAGGCAAACCGGGCGCACTCGTTCACCGCTCGGACGACCCTGCGCGCGGCGCAGGCCCTATACCAGAAACACAAGCTGGTCACATACCCGAGGACCGAGACGCGCCATCTGCCGGAGGATTACAAGAGCGAGTGCGAAAGCGCCCTGAGGAGAGTTGGGGGCTTCTCGTCCCACTTGGCGAGCGAGGGGAACGTGAGCCAGGCAACAGGCGGCGTGAGAACGGTCGGCAAGAAGGTGTTTGACGATTCGAAACTCACCGATCACTTCGCGATCATTCCCACGGGCGAGGATCCCTCCAAGCACACCCTGTCCGAGATCGAGCGCAAGGTGTTTGACATGGTTTGCCGGCGGTTTGTGGCGGCGTTCATGCCAGCCGCAAAGGTGCGTGAGACTGTCCGCACGACAACCGTCGGAAAGGAGCGGTTCCGGTCGAAGGGCAGGGTCGTGCTGTCGGCGGGCTGGCTCGAGGTTGACGGCAATGCTAAGGACGCCGACCTTCCTGCGCTCGAGGGCGACTCCGAGTCCGCTCGGATCGTCGGCTCGGAGATGCAGCAGAAGCAGACACAGCCGCCGGCGCGGTACAACGACGCCAAGCTGATTGCGGCGATGCAGGGTGCCTACCGCTTCATCAAGGACGAGGAGGACCTCGCCGAGGCCCTCAAGGAGGGCGGCGGCCTCGGCACTCCCGCCACGCGCGCGGAGATCATCGAGGAGTTGATCCGCAATCACTACGTCAACCGAGACAGGGGGGAGCTCGTCCCGTCGCAGCGCGCGTTCTCGCTGCTGGACATGTGCAGGGGGATGGAGATCGATGTCCTGACTACGCCGAGCCTGACCGGCGAGTGGGAGAGCAGGCTCAAGAAGATCGAGAACGGCGGGGACGCGGGCCACTCCGAGCTGTCGGAGAGGTTCCTCGAGGACATCCGCGACCTGGTGCGGAAGATCGCCGGGATCGCCAAGACATTCAACCTCGACGAGATGGAGGGCGACTACAAGGTGCTCGAGGCGCGCTGCCCCAAGGACGGCTGCGGCGGCGAGATCGCCGAGGGCCCGCGCAGGTTCGAGTGCCGCAAGTGCGGCTTCTTCTTCTGGAAGACCGTGGCGCGGCGCGAGATGACGGTCAGCGATGCTGAACAGCTGGTCAAGGACGGAAAGTCGGATCAGTTCGAAGACTTCATTAGCAAGTTCGGCAAGCCCTTCACCGCGACGATGGTGCTGGACAAAGAGACGGGAAAAATCGATCTCGAGTTCCCCTCCGACGGCGGGGCGATGGACGACGGCGACGTCAAGGTGGTCAGTGAGGACCCTGTCGCGCCGTGCCCCAAGGACGGCTGCGGAGGCAAGGTCATCGAGGTCGAGGTTGACGAGGAGGAGGGGCCGGAGAGGTTCTACTGCTGCGGGAACCGCCTTGCCAAGGGAGAGGATGGCAAGCCCAAGTGCGGCTTCAGGCTCCGCAAGGTGGTCTGCAAGAGGGCCCTGTCACGGGAAGAGGCGAACAAGCTGGTCGAGGACAAGAAGACCGACCTGATCGAGGACTTCACCTCGAAAAGGGGCAGGCCGTTCTCGGCCTACCTCACGCTCGACGAAAGCGGCAAGATGGGCTTCGAGTTCCTGCCGAGGGAGAAAAAGAAGCCAGCCGCGAAAAAGTCCGCAGCCAAGAAGGCCGCCTAGTTTTCTCCGGCCCCCGCGGCCTGCTCCGAATCCTCCGGGCTGACCAGCCCGCGGATCGCGCCCCAGTACGCCTCGCTCTGGTCGATGTTGTTGTGCCCGACCCCGGGCACGTGCAGCACGTCGACCGGGCCCTTGCCAGCCCAGCCCTCGAGCAGCCTGTCGGTGCTCGCGTCCGGCACCACGTAGTCGCCGTCGACCCGCAGCACAAGCGTCGGGGACTCGATGGCCGCGGTCTCCGCGAGCGTGTCGAAGCGATGGCGGATCATCAGCCGCACCGGGAAGATCGCGTAGCGCTTCGCCGCGACGTTCTCGACGCTGTCGAACGGCGTGACCAAAACGAGTCCGGCGACCATCCTGTTGGCCGCCACATGCGCCGCCATGTGGCTGCCTAGGCTGCGACCGACGACGAACCACCGCTCGGGCGGGATGCCGAGCCGCTCCGCGGCTGCGTCGAACGCGACCAGCGCGTCGGCGCGCAGCGCCTCGGCCGACGGCGTGCCCTTGCTGTCGCCGTAGCCGCGGTAGTTCAGCCCGGCGACTGACGTCCCGAGCTCGCGGCGCAGCTCCTCGAGGGAATAGGAGATCTCCTCGCCGTTGCCGCCGAAGTACAGCACGGCCGACTGATCCTCCTCGCCTGGGATCGCCCAGCCCGCAAGCTTCGTTCCGTCGGAGGCCTCCGCCTCGAGGGCGTGCTCCGAAAGCCTATCGCGGTCTGCGGGATCGAGCGTCCGCGGGTAGAAGATCATCCGCTCCTGCAGGGCCCACAGCAGCAGGCTGAAGCCGAGCCACAGCGCAAGCGCGAGCAGGGCGGCCGAGGCAAGCATCCTCACCCTCCCGGGGCTCTTCAGAGTCCGAGCTTCTTGAGCTTCGGGGCGATCAGCAGCGCGCAGTACTGCGAGTGCGGGTTGCGGTTGTAGTAGTCCTGGTGGTCAACCTCCGCCGGCCAGAACCGCTCGAGCATCGCGATCTCTGTGACTATCGGGTCCCTGAACGCGGCCTGCGCCGCGGCCTTCGACTCCTGCGCCTGCCGCATCTGCTCGTCGCCGTCGCACAGGATGACCGAGCGGTACTGCGGGCCGACGTCGTGGCCCTGGCGGTCGCGGGTGGTCGGGTCGTGCGCCTTCCAGAACACCTCGAGGATCCCGGGGAAGCTCACCTTCTCCGGGTCGAAGCGAACCCGGACGACCTCGGCGTGGCCCGTTTCCTTGCCGCACACCTCCTCGTAGGTCGGGCTCTCGACGTGGCCCCCGGCGTAGCCGCTCTCGACCGTGGCGACCCCGGGTATGCGCTGGTAGACCGCCTCGACGCACCAGAAGCACCCGCCGCCGAGCACAGCGTCCCTCACCGAGCGGCCTCCGACTCGAGCCAGTCCGCGCCCTTGTAGAGGCTCGAGGTCTTGCACACCGCGGTCTCGAACAGCTCGTTGGCGCGCTTGACGAGCGCGAGGTTGTGGTTGTCCTTCCCGGCGCCGTCGAGTATCCGCACGCCGTCGAACATCGCGTCGACCGCCGGCTGCATCCCGGCGAGCTCACGCAGCGCCCGGTCGCAGAAGCTTGCCGAGACCTTCCCGCCCGAAAGCGACTCGACCTTCTCGCACCCCTTGAGCAGCGCCGCGCCCTCCTTCGTCTCCTTTGCGGCCCGCTTCGCGTCGCCGCGCCCGTGCGGGTTGCCCGAGATGTTGGTCAGCCTCTTGCTTGCCGCAAGCAGGCTCTCGTAGTCGCGCGGCCTCCTCTCGGAGAACTCGTGCACCGCCTTGAGCCGCGCCGCCATCTCCGCCACGTCGAAGGGGAGCGCGCCGCCGCCGCCGAGGTCGTCGGCCCACAGCCCGAGCACCGCGTGGATCGTCCGGCTCTCGGGGAACACGTCCAGGCCGAGCAGCTCGGCGCGCTGCTGCGCGAGGCGCCGCAGCGCGAGCCACTTGACCTCCCGCGCGAACCCCGGCGCGTCCTTCTTCGCAAACCTCCCCGCGCGCTCCTTGTCGACGCCGCCCTTCTTCGCGAAGGCGGCGAACGCCGAGTAGGCCGACGAGACAACCGCGCCTAGGTCGGCGCCCTCGTGGCGCGCGAGTACCCGCAGCACCCGGGCGAGGCTGCGGCGCAGCGCCATCGGGTCGCTCGAGCTCGTCGGCAGGCCGAGCAGCCTGCCGAGGCCGACGATCCGCTCGGCCTCGCTCGCGACCACCAGGCAGTCGCGCGCCGGGTCGCCCGCCTCGCCGTCGAGATCGCGGCGCGGCAGGTCGCGGACCAGGTCCCTGACCCCGTCCGGCTCCTCCGTGAGGTACTCGGACGCGATGTAGCCCTCGAGCTCGGGGTACTCCGCGACCATCAGCGTGCCGAGGTCGGCCTTGCAGAGCTCGGCGGCCCGCGCCGCGAGCTTCGCCTGGGCGGCATCGAGGCCCATCGCCTCCGCGACCGCAGGCACGATCGCGGCGACCCGCCCGCAGTGGTCGCGCATCGAGCCGAAGCCGCGGACGTACCCGATGCGGTCGAGCTCGCCGAGCAGATCGTCGACGCCCATCTCCCGGTCGAGCCCGTGGATGTACAGCGCGTCGTCGAGCCGGGCCTTCATCACCCGCTCGACTCCGCGCACGAGCAGCTCCCTTGACGCCGGCTCGTTGTCGGCGACGTAGACGAAGCGCGGCAGGAGTCCCTTCGCGCCGTAGACGGGAAAGCAGCGCAGGTGCTTCTCCATGCAGCCGATCAGCGCGAGCTCGGGCAGCTCGAGGTACTTCTTGTCGAAGCCGCACAGGTAGCACCTCGGCCACTCGACCATGGCCGCGGTCTCGGCGAGCAGGGTCTCGTCCATGTCCACCCCGGAGTCCAGGTCCGAGGCCTGCTCGGCGATCGCGTTGTTCCGGTCGCCGGCGTCGGCCATCACCTTGTGGCGTGCCATCTCGGCGACGTATGAGTCCGCCCCCTTGACCTTGAACCTCTCCGGCGCGAGGAACCTGTGGCCGACCGTGTGCCCGTCTGCCCTGATCCCGAAGGCCTCGAGCTCGACCGCCCGCTCGCCGTGCAGGACCGTCACGCCGTGGATCGGCCGCGCGAACCTAAGCTCGCCCGATCCCCAGCGCATCATCCGCGGCGCCGACATGCCCGCGACAGCGGCCTCGATGATCCCGGCGGCCCGGTCGTCCAGCGCCTCGCCGCCCTTCGCCACCGCGACCGCGGCGTACTTGGCCCCCTTGTGCTCGGACTCTGTGACGTCGCTTTCCTTTGCCCCCGCCGAGCGCAGGAAGCCCAGCAGCGCCTTGGTCGGCTTTCCGTCCTTGCCGTAGGCGGCCTCCATGCGCGGGCCGCGACGCACGGACTCGACCGCGGCGCTTTTTTCCGCGACGGCGTCGACGACCGCGACCAGGCGCCGCGGCGTGGCGAAGCTCCTTCTCCCCTCCGCGGCCAGGCCCTCGGCCACGGCCTCGGAGGGCGTCGGGTCGATCGCGGACTGCGGGGCCGCGGCAGGGGCGGCCTGCGGGCAGAACGACTCCGCGCGCAGCCCCTCGTGGAGGCGCTCGGCGAAGTCTCGCGCAAGGCCGTCGAGCAGCGCCGGCGGAAGCTCCTCCGTGCGCAGCTCGACGAGAAGCGGCCTTGCAGCGCTCACCCGGCGGCAAGCGGCAGGCCCAGCGCCTCCCGCTGGCGGACGTGCTCGCCCGCGACCTTCGTCGCGAGCCTGCGGATGCCCGCGATCGCGTCGGCGCGGGCCTCGGCCGAGTAGTGGCCGCGCGCGTCGATCAGGTTGAACACGTGCGAGCTGAGCATCACCTGCTCGTAGGCCGGCGCGACCAGCGGCGGGTCGCCGCCGAGGAGATCGCGGCATGCCTGTCCGCACTCCGCGAGCCGGGCGAGCAGGACGTCGGTGTCCTCGCCCTCGAAGTTGTACGCCGACTGCTCCTCCTCGTCGACGCGGTGGAGCTCGCCGTAGGAAAGCCCCTCGCACCAGCTCAGGTCGTAGACGTCGTCGCAATCCTGCAGGTACATCGCCAGGCGCTCGATCCCGTAGGTGATCTCGCCCATCACCGGCGAGCACTGGATCCCGCCGACCTCCTGGAAGTAGGTGAACTGGGTGACCTCCATGCCGTCGACCCAGACCTCCCAGCCGAGCCCCCAGGCGCCGAGCGTCGGCGACTCCCAGTCGTCCTCGACGAAGCGGATGTCGTGGTCGGCGCCGCTGATGCCGAGGCCGGAAAGCGAGTCCAGGTAGGCCTGCTGGAAGTCGTCCGGCGAAGGCTTCTGGACGACCTGGAGCTGGTAGTAGCGCTGCAGGCGGTTCGGGTGGCGCCCGTAGCGCCCGTCGGTCGGCCGCCGCGACGGCTGGACGTAGGCCGCGCTCCACGGCTCGGGCCCGAGCGCGCGCAAGGTCGTCGCCGGGTGGAAGGTCCCCGCGCCGACCGGCATGTCGACCGGCTGCAGCACCGCGCAGCCGCGCCCGGCCCAGAAGGACAGCAGGCCCGAGACGATGTCCTGGATGTGCATGTGCCCTTTGCGCCTACCGCACGGGGAAGACGCCGAAGAACGCCAGCGCTACGATCACGAGGAACAGGACCAGCGAGGCGGCGATGCGCCAGGTCAGCGCCCGGACGGCCCGCGTCGACTTGCTCCTGTCGCGCACGATGGCGTAGAGGCCCCAGGCGAGGTTGACCACGATGAACAGGATCATCAGGACGGCGAACAGTCTGAGCATTTCGGATTCCGGCGGGCAGGGCGGTTGCGTTGCGCGAAATTTTACGAATGCCGCGCCGTGATGACAGAATCACGGGTTTCCCGATGCCCGCCAAGCGCTTCCGCATGCCGCCGGCCGGCTTCACCCTGTTCTGCTCCGCGGTGATGGCCGGCACCCTCGCCCTTGCCTACTGGCAGCACTCCAGGGCGCAGCAGAAGGACGCGATGCAGCGCCTCGCGGCCGAGCGGATGTCCGCCGAGCCCGTCGCCCTCGCGGAGATCGAGGCTGCCGGGCCCGACGCGATGCTCTGGCGGCGCGCGGCCGCGGTCGGGACCTTCGAGGCGTCCGGTGGCTTCCTCGTCGACAACAGGCTTCACGAAAGGAGGCCCGGCTTCCACGTGGTCACCCCGCTCGAGCGCGACGGCGGCTGGCTGCTGGTCAACCGCGGCTGGGTCCCCGCCGCCTCACCGCGCGTGCCCGCCGCGGTGCCCGAGCCCGCGGCGGGCCGGGTGACGGTCTCGGGCATCCTCGCTCCGGACTCGGGCGACGCCTTCGAGCTCGGCGATGACTTGGGCGAGGGCGGCGTCTGGCAGAACCTCAAGGTCGACAGGTGGAGCGGCGACACCGGCAGGGAGGCGCTGCCCTTGGTCCTGCTCGCCGACTCCGCGCCGGAGGGGCTGGTGCCGGTCTCAACCGCCCCCGACTTCCGAGCCGACCGCAGCCGGGGCTACCGCCTGCAGTGGCTCGGGCTTGCCGCGGTCGCCGCAGCCGGCTGGGTCGCCGTCGGCTTCCGGAGCGGTTCCGCGTGAGGTCCGGCAAGGTCCAGCTGGCGCTGATCCTCGTGATCGCCTTCGCGACCCCGGTCGCGGCGACGCTGCTCTACATGTTCTCCCCGCCTGCGGGCACGACCAACCTCGGCGAGCTGGTCGAGCCCCGGCAGCTGCCGGGCTCCGAGGTCGAGGGGGCGCGCCCCGACGGCTGGACCATGGTCGCGCTCGGCCCGGCCGACTGCGGGCCCGGCTGCGTCGAGCGGCTCTGCGTGATGCGCCAGGTGCGCCTCGCGCGGATGGGCGACGTCATGCGCGTGAGCAGGCTTTGGCTAGTCGAGGGGGACGGCGAACCGCCCGCAAGCCTCGGATCCCACCCCTCCTGCGGGCGGGACCTGCCCGCCGCGGAGACCGCCGAAGGGGAGGTAGACGTGCTCGAAGGGGTGGCCGTCCGGCGGGCGACCGGAGGAGCGCTCGGCTCCCTGCCGGATCCCGCGCCCGGCAAGGAACCGAGCTCGTACATCTACCTGGTGGACCCGAAGGGCCTGCTGATGATGCGCTACCCGGACGGCGTCCCGGTGGCGGACGTCGCCAAGGACCTGCGGCGCCTGCTCAGGCTGTCGCGCCACGCCGGCTGAGGCGAGGTGACTGCCAGCCGGGACGCCGTGGCCGGAGCGGCCCTGTCGTCGCTGACCGTGCTTGTGCTTGCGAGCCAGGTCTACGGACGGCAGCCGGCATGGCGGGTCGACGAGTCCTCCCTCCTGAACTCCGACACGCTGCTCTTCCAGGACCTCTACCTGCACCTGGTCTCCGGAGGCTCAACGGAGGAGTGGGTGACCAGCATCGCGCCGGTCTGGCTTTCTGACGCCTCCCTTACCTTCCTGGCGATGGCGGTCTCTGGCAGCGACATTCTCCTGTCGACGGCCCTGATGGCGGCGGTCCTCTGCCTGTTGCTGACGTGGTCCCTGTCCATGCTGGTCCGCAGGGCGTCTGGCTTCACGGCGGGCAGGTCCTGGCTGCATGCCGCGGCGGCGGTTGCGGCCCTGGTCGCCCTGCTTAGCGTCTTGGGAAGCTGGACCGGGTCCTTCGGCTCTTCCTTCCGCACCGTCAACCTGGTCCTGTTCTTTTTTGCCTGCACCGGCCTTGCCGCGGTGCTCGCCGCCGGCCGGGCCAACCGCCCCCTGACCTGGTGCTACCTGGCGGCATGCCCCCTGCTCGGCCTGTCGGACGTCCTGCTACTGTTTCACGTCGCGCTGCCGGTGCTAGCCACATCCGTGCTTTGGCGGATCACCGCGGGAGGCGGCCGCGACGCGGGGCTGATCGTCGCAGCCGCCGCGCTCGGAGCGGCTCTTTGCCTTGGCGGCTACCTGTCCTCGGAGTTCGTGCAGACGGAGATCCTGTCTTTCAAGGAGAACGTCACGGCCACGACCCCGTTGATCTTCGTCGCGGCCGACCGGTCAGGCATCGAGGGCGGCGCCTTCTCGGCCCTCGGGCTTTCGCACTTTGCGAAATTCATCCTGGTTAGGTCGTGGGATTATCTTGCGGCGTACATGACCGGGCGGAACGCGGCCAACGCCCTGCTGGTTTCGTCGGTGATTCCGCTGCTGGCATGGGCCAGCCTGGCCGGAGTCCGAAGGGCCGCGCGGCGCGCTCCCGGCGACCCCGGGGCCTGCGCCAGGTTCGTAGTCGTCGCGATGGTCTGCTCGCTGCTTGCGCTCTGCGCGCTGCTCGCCCTGGTCATCGAGCCGAACGTCATGTACGTCTTGGTGGCGATGTGGGCGCCCTTCCTGTCCCTGGCGGTCGCATGGGCGCGGACCGACCTGGCTGCCGAAGGGGGAGGGACCGAGGGCGCCTCCGTAGGCGGGGTCCCCGGCCCCGGGTGCCGGGTCGCGCCCGCCGGACCGGTCTCCGGCATCGTCGTCGGGCTTGCCGCCCTTGTGCTTGCGGCGGACCTTGCGTTCTTCCGACCTGCCGCTGAGGTTTCAGAGCGCCATGGATGCTACGGGGCAACCCTCGGCGGGACCGGGCTGTCACGGGGCGTTGTTCCTTACTGGAACGCCCGGGAGGTGTCGCTGTTCAGCGGCAACGGAGTCGATCACCTGGTCTACTTTCACCTCTTGGACGGTCCGCATGCCTATCCGCACAACGGAAGCGTGCGCCACACCGAGGGGGATGCCGACTACGTCGTGGTCGAGCGGGACAGGCCGGAAAGCATGAACGTGTTCAGGAACGTCTTCGGTCTCCCGTCCGCAGCCAGTCTTTGCCGGCGGGAGGTCTACATGCTTTACTACCCCGGCCGGCTCGACGGGGACCTGTTGCTGCCGTGGGGCTGACTCGCAAGTGACCGCGGGCAGGGAAGGAGCGGCGGGCGCGGCCCTTTCGGCGCTGACCGTGCTCGTGCTTGCGGGCCAGGTCTACGGCCGCGCCCCGGCATGGCGGAAGGACGAGTCGTCCCTGCTGAGCTCCGACACGCTGCTCTTCCAGGACCTCTATCTGCACCTGGTCTCGGGAGGGTCCGCGGAGGGCTGGGTGACCACCCCCGCCCCTCTCTGGCACTCCGACGCCCTGCTGACCTTCCTGACGATGGCTGCCACTGGCGGCGACCTGCTCCTTTCGACGGCCCTGATGGCGGCGGTCATCTGCCTGTTGCTGACGTGGTCCCTTGCCTCCCTGGTCCGCCGGGCGTCGGGCTTCGCGGCGGGCAGGTCGTGGCTGCATGCGGCGGCGGCGGTTGCGGCCCTGGTCGCGCTGGTGAGCGTCTCGGGAAGCTGGACCGGGACCTTCGGCTCCACCCACCGCGCCTTCAACGCGGTCCTGTTCTTCCTTGCCAGCTCCGGCCTTGCCGCGGTGCTCGCCGCCGGCCGGGCCAACCGCCCCCTGACCTGGTGCTACCTGGCGGCATGCCCCCTGCTCGGCATGTCGGACGGCCTGCTGCTGTTTCACGTCGCGCTGCCTGTCCTAGCCACAGCTGTGCTTTGGCGGGTCACCGCAGGAAGCGGGCGCGACGCGGGGCTGATCGTCGCCGCCGCCGCGCTCGGAGCGGCGCTATGCCTGGGCGGCTACCTGTCCTCCACATTCGTGCAGACGGAAGTCCTGTCGTTCCGGGCTAACGTCACCCCGGCGAGCATGGTTGCCGCGAGCGTGTTCGGGAAGTCAGGCCTCGCGGGAGGCGACGTCTCGGTGCCGGCGGCGCTGGACACGGCGGTACGTTCAGTGGCCAACCTGCATGATTTCATCGTCGACGAGATGTCCGGAAGGAACCTGCTCAATGCCCTGCTGGTCCTGTCGGTCGCCCCGCTTTTGGCGTGGGCCCGCCTCGCCGGTGTGCGCGCCTCGGCGCGGCGCGATCCGGGCGACCCGGAGGCCTGCGCCAGGTTCGTTGCGGTCGCCATGGTCTGCATGATGATGTTGCTGTGCCTGGTGGTCGTGACGCTGGTTCAGCCGAACGTCAGGTATGCCTGGGTTGCCATGTGGGCTCCCTTCCTGACCCTGGCTGTCGCAGTTGCCCGGTTCGACCTGGCGTCCGAGGGTGAGGGCGCCGACGCGGGCTGGCTTGTCAGGCCGGCATCGCGCTCGGCCATTTGGCTCGCCGTGCTCGTGCTCGCGGCGGACCTGTCCTTCTTCCGCCCTGCGGCCGAGACCTCCGAGCGCCTGGCATGCTCGCGGGAAGCCCTGGGCGGGACCGGGCTGGAGCGGGGCATGGTTCCCTACTGGAACGCAAGGGAGGTGTCGCTTTTCAGCGGCGACGGCATCGACCACCTGGTCTACATCCTGCACGGCGAGATCCCCAGTGAAGAGAGCGCCAGCGCCTCCCGCGACGACCAGCCCTTCTTCCCCAGCCCCCGACAGAGCCCGAGGATCTACCCGCACAACGGCAGCGTCCGCCACACTGAGGGGGACGCGGACTACATCGTGTTCGGCACGGACAGAACCGACGGCCTGGCCATCTTCGAGCACGGATTCGGGGTCCCGGGCAGGGTCGTCCGCTGCCGGCAGGAGGTCTACATGCTCTACTCGAAGGGCCGCATCGACTCCGGAATCCTTCTGACGTGGAGCTGAGGGAAGGTTTGGGACAGGGAGTCATGTCGACGGCTGCAGCCAAATGAGCAAGCGACGGTCGGCGGACAGCGCCGGCCCGGCCCCGAGCGGTTCGCCCCGGGGGCTGGCTGTATTCCGCAGCGCCGCGGCCGCCGCGGCCCTGTCGCTGCTGTCTGCCTTGGTGGTTTTCCTCGAGGTCTACGAGCGGCCGCCGGACTGGAGGTTCGACGACTCCGCCCTGCTGAGCTCAGACACCCTCTACTACCACGACCTGTACCTTCACCTGACCTCGGGCGGGTCTGCGGGCGACTGGGTGTCCGCCCCCGCGCCGTACTGGCTCGGCGACGTGCTCACGACCGCCGTGACGATGGTCCTCGCCGGCAACGACTTCCTGCTGTCGTCGGCGCTGATCGCCGCCTTCAACTGCCTGTTCCTGACCTTTGCGCTGTACCTGCTGGTCCGGCAGGCGTCGTCGCTTGGCCGCGGCCGGGCCTTCCTCGCCGCATCCGGAGCGGTCGCGGTGCTCGTTGCGGTGGTCTCCGCCTCCGGAAGCTGGAGCGGGACCTTCGGGACGGTAAACCGCGCCTTCAACGCCCCGCTCTTCCTGCTCGCTTGCGTCGGTCTTTCCCGGGTCCTTGCGGGCGGGCGCGCGAACCGCCCCCTGACATGGCTGTACCTGGCGCTGTGCTTCGCCTACGGATACTCGGACGGCCTTGTTCTCGTCCAAATAGCTCTCCCTGTTCTCGCGACCGCAGCTCTCTGGTGGCACGCGGCCGGAGACGGCCGCGAGACCCGGCTGCTTGTCGGCGCCGCGGCCCTCGGCGCCGCGCTTTGCCTGGCCGGCTACATGTCGGCGGGATTCCTGCAGACCGAGCTGCTGGGCTTCCGGGTCAACATCACGGTCGCGGATTCCGTGCTGGTGTTCGCGGCCGAGCAGTCCGGCCTGGCCTTCGGCTTCTGGTCGCGCGAGAGCGTCGAGTTCTTCTGGCTGGTGGTGACGGCGCAGTGGGAGCAGTACGTCAACGACCACATGGTGGGAAGGAACCTTGCCAACTCACTGATGCCGCTCGCCCTGGTCCCGCTCCTGGCGTGGGCGCTCCGCGCCGGCGTGCGCAGGGAGGCGGCCGCCGCGCCTGACGACCCCGGCCGCTGCGCGAGGTTCGTCACCGTGGCGATGACTTGCTCCCTCGTCCTGGCATGCGCGCTCGTCGTGCTGTTCGTCTACCCGGTCCCGCGGTACGTCTTCGTCGGGACGTGGATGCCGCTGCTTGCCCTCGCCGTCGCGTGGTCGTGGCCCGTCCGGGCCGCTCCCGCGCGGAGGGCGAAGAGGACGGGGCCGCATAAGAGGAGGCGCCGGTAGGGTGAGAAGGCTTCTGATCTCATCCCTGAAGCTGGCCCGCCTGCTGCCGGCAGCCGCGGTGCTGCTGGCGGCTTCCGTCCTCGCGGCAAAGGTCGCGTTCTTCCGGCCCGGCGCCGAGCTCTCCGGACGGGTTGCCTGCGACGACGAGGCCGTCGGCGAAAGAGGCCTGTCACGCGGCATGGTCCCCTACTGGTACGCAAGGGAGGTCTCCATGCTCGGCGGCAAGGAGGCCGTGCCCTTCGTCTACTACCTCTTCGAGGGCATCCCGTTCTCCTACCCGCACAACGGCAGCGTGCGCCACACCGAGGGCCGGGCCGGGTACACCGTCGTCGAGAGGCACAAGCCCGAGGGAGTCGGGTCGTTCAGGAACGGGTTCGGCCTCCCGTCGAACATCGCCCTGTGCGGAAGCGAGATCTACATGCTGTACTCTCAGGACAGGCTCGACGGCGACGCCCTCGCCGCCTGGTTCTGACTCCGGTGCCGAGGTCCCTGCGCGCCGCCTACCTCTGCGCCGCGGCGCTGGCGCTCGCCGTCGTCACCCTCGGCGCGTACGTGCGCCTCAAGGACGCCGGCCTCGGCTGCCCGGACTGGCCCGGCTGCTACGGCCAGCTCGTCGGCGTCCCCGACGAGGACCCGCAAGGCCGCGAGATCGACGGCGCCAAGGCGTGGATCGAGGTCACCCACCGCTACGCCGCCGCGGTCCTGGGGCTCGCCGTCCTTGCCGCGGGCGCGATCTCATGGCGCAAGCGCGCCGGCAGGGCCCTGGCCGCGGCACTGCTGCTGCTCGTCGCGGTCCAGGCCGGCCTCGGCGCCCTGACGGTCACCGAGCTGCTCAAGCCCGTAATCGTCGTCCTGCACCTGCTCGGCGGGATGGCGATCCTCGCCCTGCTCGCCGCCGCCGCGCTTCCGGCTGCTGCTCCCGCCAGTCCGCCGGGAACGGCGTTGCGGGTTCTGGTCGCGGCCTGCGCCGTCGCGCTCGCCGCCCAGGTCGCCCTCGGCGGCTGGGTATCGGCGAACTACGCCGGGCTCGCGTGCGGGGCCGAGTTTCCCACCTGCGCCGGCGAGTGGGCGCCGCCGCTCGACGGCTCCGCGTTCGAGCTCGGCCGCGAGCTCGGCAGGGCCGCGGACGGCGCCCCGATCACGCAAAAGGCGCTCGCGACGGTGCAGTGGGCGCACCGGCTCGGCGCCCTGGTCCTCGCCGCCGCGGTCGCGGCGCTTGCCGCCGCCATGTGGCGGTCGGGAATGCGCGCCCACGCATCTCTGCTCGTTGCGTTACTATTAACGCAAGCCGCAATCGGAATCCACATCGTGACAAGCCTTCTGCCGCTCGGGGCTTCGCTGCTCCACAACACCGTTGCGGCCCTGCTTTGCGCGGCTCTCGCGCGGGCCGCGCTCGCGGCCTGGCCGGGGGAGGTCGGGAGGTGAGCGGCGGACAGGCGGCCCTCGCGCCCGGCGCGACTCTGGCCGACTACCTGAGGATCACCAAGCCCAAGGTGGTCTCCCTGATCGTGTTCACCGCGGTCGCCGGAATGGCGTTTGCGCTCGCGCGGACCGACGCGCGGGTCGGAACCGCCGAGCTGCTCGGCTCGATCGCGGGCATCGGCCTAGCCGCGCTCGGCTCGGCCGCGGCGAACTGCCTGCTCGAGAGGCGCATCGACGCGCGGATGCACAGGACCGAGGGCCGCGGCACCGCGACCGGCAGCATCCAGCCGCTGCCGGCGGCTCTCCTGTCGGCGGGCCTGCTCGCCTGCGGCCTCGCGCTCCTGCAGGCGAGCTCGAACACGCTGACGACGCTGCTGACGCTCGCGACATTCGTCGGCTACGCGGTCGTCTACACCGTGCTGCTCAAGCCTGCCACCCCGCAGAACATAGTCATCGGCGGGGCCTCCGGAGCGATGCCGCCGGTGCTCGGCTGGACCGCGGTCACAGGCACCCTCGACTTCCAGCCGCTGCTGCTGTTTTTGATCATCTTCGTGTGGACCCCGCCGCACTTCTGGGCGCTGGCGATCTGCAAGGCGGAGGAGTACCGCAACGCCAAGGTCCCGATGCTGCCGGTCACCCACGGGGAGCGGTTTACCCGGCTGCACATCTTCCTGTACGCCGTCGCCCTCGCCGCGGTGACCATGCTGCCGTTCGCCGCCGGCATGAGCGGCTGGGTCTACCTAGCCGTCGCCTCGCTTGCCAACGCCCGCTTCCTGTGGCTGTCGGCGAGGGTCCTGCGCAGCGACTCGCGCGAGCCGGCCCGCGCGCTGTTCAACTACTCCGGGTTCTACCTGCTTGTCGTGTTCGCGGCCCTGATGGCCGACGCCATCGCCCAGCGGCTCTGATGGCCAGGGCCGCCAAGGCCGACAAGGGAGGCGACTCCCCCATCGTCGGCGCGATCGAGGAGTCCTGCGTGCTCCTCGACGGCAAGGGGAAAATCCTTGCCCACAACGAGGCCTTCGCCGACAGTTTCCTGACCGACAAGGGCGGCGCCAAGGCGCGGTTCGAGTTTGCCAACCTCGGCTCGAGCGCGGTTGACGCCCTGTCGCGCGCCGCCGCCGGCCACTTCGTCGAGACCGACGCCTACGTCGAGACCGACGGCGTCCTCGAGGGCTGGCGAGCCGCCTTCGTCCCGCAGGGGCAGGGCAGGGTCCTGATGGTGCTGCGGCAGGAGGCGCAGGACTACGCCTTCTTCGACGCGCTCACCGGACTGCCGAACAGGCTGGTCGCCCTCGAGCGCCTCGGGCGCGAGTGGGAGCGCTGGCTGCGCTCGAAGGGTGAGTCCTACTCGTTCGGCGTCGCGCTCGCGGACATCGACCACTTCAAGCGGATCAACGACCGCTACGGCCACGACACCGGCGACCAGGCCCTCAAGCAGGTCAGTGACTGGTTCGAGGGCAGCCTGCGCGGCGGCGACTGGGTGGCGCGCTGGGGCGGCGAGGAGTTCCTGCTGTTCTTCCACGACGTCAACCGGGACGGCGCGATGACCGCCGCCGAGCGCTGCCGCGAGGCGGTCTGCGCCGACCGCTTCCACAGCGACACCGGGCTGTCGTTCGCGATGTCGGTGAGCATGGGGGTCGTGGTCACCGCCGACTACGACGCCTCGGCGAAGAACCCGCTCGGCGTGCACCAGATGATCAACGACGCCGACGTCCTGCTCTACGACGCCAAGCACGAGGGCCGCAACCGCACGCAGATCCGCACCGGCACCGACTGGCTGCAGCTGACGGCCTCGGAGATAAACGCCATGCTCCGCGAGGGCAAGCTCGAGGCGGTCGGCCGCCCGGTCCAGGACGCCGAGGGCCGGAACTCGATCGGGACGCTCTGGCAGCCGCGGGTGAGCGGCATGGAGCACCGAGCCGCGCGCCACCTGTTCCAGTCCGCGATCCGCCACAACCTGATCTCGTCGGTCGAGGCGAGGTGGCTGAACGTCTGCCGCGGCTCCGACGGGGACGACCTCAGCGAGCAGTACTTCGTCGTCGTCAACCCTAACACCCTCCAGCGCCTTTCCTCGCAGCGCGACGTGCACGAGGCCGCGCGGCGCTTCGCGATGGAGGGCAAGAAGCTCGTGCTCGTGGCGAAGTACGACCCGATGTTCGGCGACCACGGCAAAGAGACCCACGACGCGCTCGCCGACCTCAACATCAAGTCGTGCCTGTGGCTGCCGCGCTACCCGACGGTGCCCACCGGGCTGCTCAGCCAGCTGCGCCCGTCGTACGTCATGATCGACGAGCCGTTCACCGACATGGAGACGACCTTCTTCGACCTGCTGCGGATCGTGCGCGATTACGACACGACGCTGATCCTCAACCGCGAGATGATCGGCAGGGAGATCAGCTACCCGAGCATCTACTACGTCGGCAGCTACGAGGTACCCAAGGCCTAGCCGACCTCGGTAAGCGCCCCGTCGACGTCGACGAGCGCGGCCCTGACGCTCCCGAAGCGCCCGTCCGCGCGCAGGAACTCCGCGTAGCCCTTGAGCTGCGCGGCGTGCTCGTCCGTGCCGACGCTCGAGCCGGTCTTGAAGTCGACCACCCAGGCGACGTCGCCCTCGCGCAGCAGGCAGTCGATCCGCATCTGGACGTCCCCGGCCGACAGCGGGACCTCGGCCTCGACGGAGTCCGCGCGCCCGAGCAGCCCGCCGAACCCGCCGGCGGGGTCGAGGATCCTGTTTGTCTCGGCCGACAGCTCGGCGAACTCCCGCTCGCCGACCGCGAGCATGCGCCGCAGCAGCGCCCCGTCGCCGATGCCCGACAGCCGCATCGCGAGCAGGTTGTGGAGCAGCGTGCCGCGCCGCGCCTTGACGCTTATCCGCGGGCTCATGCTCCCGACCGGCTCGCCGCCGCGGTAGGGCTCGAGCGGCTCCGTCCCCGCCTCCGGGACATCGGTTCCTGAGGCGACCTCCGCCTCCCCGGCAGGGCCCGGCGAGCCGTAGGACATGCCGCCCTCGCCCCACGCCCCCGCGCCGAGGCGCGCCATCGCCGCGGCGACGTCGTTGCCCCACAGCTGCGACGGGGTGCGCGTGTACTCCCTCGCCGACACGACCAGCAGGGACTTCGCCCTCGTCGCCGCGACGTAAAGCAGGTTCGACTTCTCGCGGAGGCGGTTGTCCTCCTCCCAGTCGAGGGCCTCCGCCTGCGAGCCGCTCGCCTCGGAGCGGTCCCGGACGAAGGAGACGTGCGAGGGCTCGCCGCCGAGCCCGCGCGGGCCCCACCCCACCACCAGGCCCGCCTCGGGGTTGCGGTCGTTGAAGTCCGCGTTGGCGAGCACGACGACCGGGCTCTCGAGGCCCTTCGACTTGTGGACGGTCATCGTGCGGATCATGTCGGGGAGGTCGCCCGCGGCGTCGCCCTGGAGCGTCTCGGCCCCGGCCATGCCCTCCAGGTGCTCGGCGTACTCAGCGAGCTGCGCGTGCCTGCCGCCGTCGGCCTCGATCGCGAGGTTCAGGACCCACTCGAGGTTCTGCGCGACCCGCATCCTGATGTTGTCCGGGACCGCGTCCATGTAGCGCCCGACCAGGCCGGCGTCGTGGTAGCAGCGCGCAAGCGTCTCGTGGGCGGGGAGCTTCTGCCTGCGGTACTCGTCGCGCCACTTCCCCAGCAGCTCCTGGGCCCGGCCAAGCGCCTCGGAGCCCTTCGCCTTCCGCAGCCCCCTGACCCAGTCGCACCCGCCCTTGCCGCCGAGGCCCGCCTGCCTGACCGCCCACAGGTCGTCCTCGGTCGCCGAGAAGACCGGCGAGCGCAGGACGTGGGCGACCGCCAGCCCGTAGCCGGGGTCGTAGATCGACTTGAGCAGCGCGACGACGTCGCGGCACTCCAGGTCGCGCAGGCGGTTGACCGAGCCGATCGCGGAGCACGGCATGCCGGCGGCGATGAGCGCGTCGATCATCGGCCGCGAGTTGGCCCGTGACGGCATCAGGAGCAGCACGTCGCCGAGCCCGGCCTCCCTCGAGCCGCCGCCGGGCTCGGCCACGCGCACCGCGGGCAGGAGCTCCCGGAGGCAGCGGGCGATCCTGCGGCCCTCGGCCTCGGCCTGCTCCTCGGGCCTGGCCGCCCTCTTTGCCTCGCGGAGCGGGTTGCGCATCCTCTCGGGCTTGCCGGTCTTGCCCGCCGGCCTGGACCCCTCCTTCCCGGGGACGACGCAGACCGCCCGGCCCGAACCCTCCGCGAGGGTGTCGTGGGGGCTGAAGCCTACAAGAGGCCTTCCGGAATGCGAGAACAGCTCGTTGACGACGTCGACGACCTCCTGCGAGCAGCGCCTGGTGGTGTTGAACTCGACCGTCTCGCCGCCGTACCGCTCGCCGAGGAACCTCGCCGCGGCGTCCAGCAGCAGCGGGTTGCCGCCCCGGAATCCGTAGATCGACTGCTTCGGGTCGCCGACGACGAACACCGACGGCTGGTTGTCGCCGCCCTCGGACATCTCCAGCCACGAGCGCAGCAGCTTCCACTGGACCGGGCTCGTGTCCTGGAACTCGTCGACCAGGATGTGCCGGTAGCGCGCGTCCATCCGCTCGAGCATCTCGAGCGACGCAAGCGTGTTCCCGTCGCCGCCGGCCATCGCCCTCATCGGCGCGAGCTCCATGTCGCTGAAGTCGATCACGCCCTCCGAGCGCTTGAGGGCCTCGCAGCGGCGGGCGTAGGCGGAGCCCAGTTTGCACGCTAACTCATTGTATTCGCGCAACAATTTCCAGTTCTCGACCTCCAGCGCGACGCCGAGCATCCGGTCGAGGTCGTACAGCGAGTCCGGGATGGCGACGCGCTTGTCCCACTTCTTGGCCAGGGTCTTGCTGAGGTCCCCGCGGCCCTTCTTCGTGCGGATGGCCCGGCACACGCCGTAGAAGGCGCGCTTTCCGCCCAGTGTTGCGGCCGAGCGGAGGGCGGCGGACTCGCCGTCCATCTTCCCGTCGCCGTGCCGCTTCATGTCGCCGGCCACGAGCAGCGCGGCGTCGGCCAGGCTCCCGTCCGCGACGATCTCGTCGATGCCCTTGCCCCCGGGGCGCGGCATCCCCTCGGCGAGCCGCTCGGCGAACAGCTCCTCCATGCCCTCGTCCTCGGGCGCCAGCCCGAAGTGCAGGAACCACTCGGTCCTGCGGTCGAGCATCGAGTCGAGCATCCTCCGCATCGCGCCGAGCTTGTGGAATCCGAGCATCCCCCGGAGCGCCCCGCCGTCGCCGCCGTCCGCTGTGAAGGCCCTCACCGTTTCGCCCCAGGCCCGCTCTCGCAGGGCGCTCGCGTCGTTCATCACCTGGCGGTTCTGGTTGAGCCGCAGCTCCCACGGCAGGTGCGAGACGATGTGGTTGAACCAGCCGTGGAAGGTGCGGACCTCGAGCCTCGGGTGGGCGATGATGAAGCGGTCGTGCATCGCGCGCGCCCTTTCGCGGCTGTCGCCGCCCGGGACGATCCCGATGCCCCCGAGCAGCGCGTCGAGGCGCGCGTCGCCGGCGTCGCGGAGCTCGCGCAGGCGCGAGACCACCCGGGCGCGGATCTCCGCCGCGGCGTTGTTGGTGTAGGTGATCGCCAGGATGGACGACAGCGGCAGGCCGGGCGAGTCGTAGATGATCCTGATGATCCGCGAGGTCAGAAGCCAGGTCTTGCCGCTGCCGGCGCAGGCGCGGACGACGACGCTCCTGCTGACGTCGAGGCAGGCCGCGACGGGGTCCTCGAGCCCCGCCTTGCTGTCGCTCACCCCTCGATTGCGAGGCTGAAGTCAGCCTCGGCGGGCCGGCGGGTCGGCAGCCCGCTGCTGAGGCAGTCCACGCCCGCCTTCGCGTAGGCAGCGGCGTTGTCCGGGCCGATCCCGCCCGAGGCCTCGACCTCGGCGCGCCCGCCCGCGAGCTTCACCGCCTCCGCCGCGGCCTCGGCCGTGAAGTTGTCGAGCATCACCCGCTTGGCCCCGCATGCGAGCGCCTCCTTCAGCTGCTCCGCGTCGGCGACCTCCACCTGGATCAGTTCCTCGTCGCAGCGCTCCCTCGCGAACTCAAGCGCCGCCTTGACCGAGCCGGCCGCGGCGATGTGGTTGTCCTTGACGATCGCGGCGTCGTACAGGCCGTTGCGGTTGCGCGACATCCCGCCGACCTCGCAGGCGTGCTTCTGCGCCAGGCGCAGCCCCGGCAGGGTCTTGCGGGTGTCGTACACCGGGACGCCGCCCGCGGCCTCGACCAGCGCGCGGGCCGCGGTCGCGGTGCCGCTGAGCAGCTGCAGGAAGTTGAGGGCCGTCCGCTCCGCGGCGAGCAGCGGGCCCGCAGGGGCGGTGATCACCGCGACGGTCGCCCCTTTCTCAACGTCCCCGCCCTCCTTGACCGCCCAGCTGCACTGCCAGTCCAGCCCGCCGCAGGCCGCGGCAAGCGCCGCCTCGCACCAGGCCGTGCCCGCAAGCACGCACCTAGTGCGCGAGTCGATCCTCGCCCGCAGCGGCTCCTCGCCCGCAAGCCCCTCGAGCAGGTCGCCCGGGCCGAGGTCCTCGGCCAGGGCCGCCTGGGCGTCCCGGACCGCTAGGGCCTCGGTGTCTGGGGGCGGGAAGTCCGGCGCCGAGCGCTCAGGCACCTGTCTTGGCGCGGTAGGTATCCCACAGCTTCATGAACACGGGCCCTGCCTTGCCTGCTCCGACCGTCTCGCCGTCGAGCGACGTTATCGCGACGATCTCCTTTCCCGAGGAGCTGATGATCACCTCCTCGGCGGAGCGGAGCTCGGCCTCGGACACCTCGCTGTAGGCGAGCGGGTGGCCCGCGTCCCGCGAGACCTCCTCGATGAACGACATCGTGATGCCGCCGAGGATCAGGTTGTCGACCCCGTGGGTGCGCAGCTCGCCGCCTACGAGCACCAGCACGTTCGACGACGCCCCCTCGGTCAGCACGCCGTCGCGCAGGAAGATCGTCTCGGTCGCCCCCCGGCTCGCGGCCATCTCGCTCGAGAGCACCGCGGCCATCAGCGAAGTCGACTTGATGTCGCCGCGCAGCCAGCGGAAGTCCTCGTGGGTGATCGCCGAGGCGCCCCGCTCGGCGGCCTCGCGGCCGGCCAGCGCCATCTCGTCGGAGAAGACCAGGTAGGTGGGCTCGGGCCGCTCGGGGAACTGGTGCAGGCGCGGCGCGGCCCCGCGGGTCACCTGCAGGTAGATCCGCTGGTTGCCGAACTCCTGGCGCCCGGCGATCTCCTCGATAAGCGCAAGCCACTGCTCGCCCGACAGGGGGTTGTCTATGCCGACCTTCTCGAGGCTCCGCCCGAGGCGGGCGACGTGCCGGTCGGCCAGGAAAGGCCTCTTGCCGTAGGCCGGGATCACCTCGTAGACGCCGTCGCCGAAGATGAAGCCGCGGTCGAAGACCGACACGCGCGCCTCGGCGCGCGGCAGCCACTCGCCGTTGAGGCAGACCTCGGAGCCGGGTATCTCGGTCATCGCTCTGCGGCCGACGCCAGCCAGTGCAGGCGGACGTAGTCTGTCAGGCGCAGCCACCACGGGCCCTCGCCTATGTCCTGCAGGGCGACCGCCGGCACGGTCGTGATCGTCTCCTCGCCGGCGCTCAGCCTGATCATCGCGATCTCGTCGCCCGCAGCGACCGGGGCCTCCACGGGCCTGCCGGCACTCTCGAGCACCGCGCTGAGCTTGTTGGCGTCCACCTTGCTCAGCAGGAGCTTGAGCGGCTCCTCGCGGCCGTAGCCGACGTCCACAGACTTTGCCGCGCCGCCCCAGACCCGCACCTCGTCGAGGACCTGGCCCGGGGTGAACAGCTCCACCGAGCGGTAGTTGCCGAAGCCGTGGTTGAACAGCGCCGCCATCTCGCCGGTGCGACGCCGCGCCGACGACGAGCCGAGGATCACCCCGACGAGCCGCATGCCGTGGCGGACCGCCGAGGCCGACAGGCAGTAGCCCGCCGCGCGGGTGTAGCCGGTCTTGATCCCGTCGGCGCCGCGGTACTCGTCGAGCAGGCGGTTGCGGTTGTGCTGCAGGATGCCGTTGTGCTCGAACTCGCGGATCGAGTGCATGCCGTAGAGCTCGGGGTAGTCGTTCGCGAGCGCCCGGGACAGCACCGCGAGGTCGCGGGCCGTCGACAGCTGGCCCTCCGCCGGCAGTCCGGTCGCGCTTCCGAAGCTCGTCGACGACATTCCGAGCAGCGCCGCCTGCTGGTTCATGAGGTCCACGAAGCCCGCCTCGGTCCCGGCGACGAGCTCCGCGAGCGCGATCGCGGAGTCGTTGCCCGACTGGACGATCAGTCCTAGCAGCAGCTCGCGGACGGTGACCGTGTCGTTGACCTCGACGAACATCCGCGAGCCGGTCGCCGCCCGCGCCGCCTCGGACACCGTCGTCGAGTCCTCGAGGCCGATCCGGCCCTCGTCGATCGCCGAGAACACCAGGTAGGCCGTCATCATCTTCGCGAGCGACGCCGGCGGGCGCCTCTCGTCGGGCTCCTTGGCGGCGATCACCTCGCCCGTCAGCGCGTCCATCAGCACGTAGGAGCTCGCGCCGATGTCGGGGGGCTTGATGTCGAGGTCCGCCAGCGCCGCAACGGCGGGCAGGCCCGCGACAAGCGCCGCGGCTGCTGCGAGAGACCGCAGGAACGCCCTCATTCGGGCTGCCTGAGCTCCCACGAGACCTTGGCGCCGTCGGCGAGCATGCGCAGCGCCGAGCAGTACTTCTCGACCGACAGGCGGACCGCTCGCTCCGCGTGGCTCCGCTCGGCGCCGGGGACCGAGAACGCCAGCCTGATGTCGGTGAAAACGGCCGGGACCGCGTCGGCGCGCGTCCCCTCGACCTCTACCGAGACCCCGTCGAACTCCCGCCGGCCCTTGCGGAGGATCTCGACGACGTCGACCCCGCTGCAGGATGCAACCGACGCGAGCATCAGCTCCATCGGCCGGGGGCCCCTGTTCTCCCCGCCGAGGTCGGGTGGGCCGTCGGCGGCGACCGCGTGGCCGCTGCCGGTCTCGATCCCGAAGGACATGCCGCCCTTCCACTCCGCCGACACGCGCATCAGCGGTCCTGCGGGACGTAGCCGCTCGCGACGTCGGCGCCCTCGCCGAAGAAGTAGCGCTCGGTCTGCTCGAGCAGGTACTTGCGGGCGCTCTTGTCGGCGAGGTTGAGGCGGTACTCGTTGACCAGGGTCTTCTGGTGCTCGAGCCACATCCGCCATGCCTCCTCGGAGACGCTCTCAAAGATCCTGCTGCCGAGCTCGCCGCCGACGGGCGGCCTAGCAAGGCCCGGGGCCTCGCGGCCGAGCTTGACGCATTTGACCATCCTCTCGGGCATTTCAGCGGGGGGCGCCTGCGCGAGGTTTCACGTGAAACCACCCGCCGGCGAGGCGGCGGTCCGACCGGCGGCCGGGGGTCAGGGGAAGGGCGGCGGGAAAAGGGGGGCCGGAAGGCGTTTCACGTGAAACGCGCACCTTCAGCGCGGCAGACGGGCGGACAACAAGGCCGCTATTCTATCCGCCGCGGCCCGCTTGCCCGCTGGGCCTATGCTCACCTTGGACCTGCCGGAGAGGAAGGTCAGGTCGCAGTCCTCTCCGCCGAGGTTGCCCGAGATCGGGCTCGCGATGATTGCCTGGACTCCCTTGGCGCGCATCTTCTCCCTTGCGACCCGCAGCGACTCCGCGCCGCCGGAGCCGTCGGCGGAGAAGGCCACGCAGTAGGGCGCGTCCGGCATGGCCGCGACCTCGGCGACTATGTCGGGGCACGCCACGAGCTCGAGGGTGATCCCGCCCTCGGCCCGGGGCAGCTTGGCCCTGGACCTCCTGCGCGGCCTGAAGTCCGAGACCGCGGCGACCGACACGTAGGCGTCGGCGCCCCGGCACTCCCGCAGCACCGCCCGGCGCATCGCGGCCACGTCCGCCGCCCTTACGGTCCTCTCCATGCCCTGCGGCAGCGGGACCTGGACCTGGGCGGCGACGAGCCGCACCGCGGCCCCGGCGTCGCGCAGCGCCTCTGCCATCGCGACCCCCATCCGGCCGCTGCTGCGGTTGCTGATCAGCCGCATCGGGTCGATCGGCTCGGCCGTCGCCCCCGCCGAGACCACGACCGTCCTGCCCGCCAGGTCGGCGCCGCCCTTGCGGCCGATCGCCGCCTCGATCCGGTCGGCGATCCGCTCGGGCTCGGCGAGCCTGCCGTCGCCGTGCTCGCCGCAGGCCAGCTCGCCGCTGTCGGGCTCGACGACCAGCCTGCCGTCGGCCCTGAGCGCGGCGACGTTGCGCGCGACCGCCGGGTTGGCCCACATCTCGCGGTTCATCGCCGGCGCGACCATGACGGGGCAGGTCGCGGCGCACGCGAGCGCGGAGACCGGGTCGTCGGCCGAGCCGCAGGCGATCCGCGCGATCGACGAGGCGCTCGCCGGAGCCACGACCATGATGTCGGCCCGGCGGGCGGCGGCGATGTGGTCCATGCCGTCCGGGCTGCCGTCGCCGGCGAACATGTCGGTGACGGGCGGCGAGCCCGCAAGGGCCTGGACCGTCGCGACGCCGAGGAACCGCGTCGCGGGGCGGGTCATCGCGGCCTCTACGGACGCCCCCCGGTCGGTCAAAAGGCGGATCAGGAGGGCCGCCTTGTAGGCGGCGACGCTGCCTGTGATCCCGATAAGGACGCGCCTTCCGCTGAGCCCGGCCATCGGCCGATTCTAGCGGCGGCGGGCGGCTCCATGCAATAATACCTTCCCCGCCCGCAGGGAGCGGGGAGGCAGGGAATGCGCAAGTACAACTTCTACCCCGGGCCCTCGACCCTTCCGGCCGAGGTGCTCGAGGCGTACGGCGAGGAGCTGCTCGAGTACCAGGGCAGCGGAGCCTCCTTCATCGAGCTCTCGCACCGCTCGGACGAGGTGCTCGGCTGCCACGAGCGGATCGTCGCCATGGTCCGCGAGCTGCTCGGGGCGGGCGAGGACTACCACGTCCTGCTGCTTCCGGGCGGCGCGATCGGCCAGTACGCGGCTATCCCGATGAACCTGGTCGCCGAGGGCGGCAAGGCCTCGCTCGCGATAACCGGGCACTGGAGCGCGATCGCCTCTAGCGAGATGGCGAAGTTCTGCGAGCTGCACACCGCGGTCGACACCAGGCCCGAGTGCCGCACGATCCCCGACCCGTCGTCCTGGGACGTCGCCGACGGCAGCGAGTTCGTCGCCTTCGTCGACAACGAGACCATCCACGGGGTCGAGTTCCAGGGGTTCCCGTCGTTCGGCGGCGTGCCGCTCGTGGTCGACCAGTCCTCGAACATCCTCTCGCGGCCGGTGGACCTCAGCGACGTCGGGGTGCTTTTCGCCTGCCTGCAGAAGAACCTCGGCCCGTCGGGCCTCGCGTTCGTCATAGTCCGCGAGGACCTCTGCGACAGGCGCGGGCGCGCGGTGCCGAGCGTCTGGGACTACCCCAAGCAGGCCTCGAACCAGTCGATGGCGAACACGCCGCCGACCTTCCAGTTCCGGATGGCCGAGCTGATGCTCCACTGGGTCAAGGACCGCGGCGGGGTCGAGAGAATGGCCGCGGCCAACGAGGCCAAGGCCAAGGCCCTGTACGACTACATCGACTCGAGCGGCTACTACAGCAACAAGGTCGACCCGAAGTTCCGCTCGCGGATGAACGTGCCGTTCTTCCTGCCCGAGCCCGCCCAGGAGGCCGAGTTCGTCTCCGGGGCCTTCGACGCCGGCATCCTCGGGATCAAGGGCCACCGGGCCGTCGGCGGCATGCGGGCGTCGATCTACAACGCCATGCCGCAGGAGGGCGTCGACGCCCTGGTCTCGTACATGAAGGACTTCGCCGAAAAGCACGGCTGATGGCCGCGGGTGCGGCCGCGGTCCTGGTCGTCGACGCGACGAACTACCTATTCCGCAGCTACTACGCGATCCGCGACATGCGGACCCGCGACGGAAAGCCGTCCAACGCGGTCTACGGGCTCGCCAACTCGCTGATCGCCCTGCGCGACTCCCACCCGGGCGCCGCGGTCGCCTGCGTGATGGACGCGCCGGGCAAAACCTTCCGCCACGAGCTCCACCCCGAGTACAAGGCCACGCGCCGCAAGACCGACCAGGAGCTCCTCGACCAGGTCGCCCCGGCCAAGGACCTCATCCGGGCCATGGGGATGCCGCTATACTGCGTCGAGGGCGTCGAGGCCGACGACGTGGTGGCGACGCTCGCGCTCCAGGCGGTCGCGGCCGGCAGGGAGGCTCTCGTCGCCTCGTCGGACAAGGACCTGATGTACCTCGCGGGCAGGGGCTGCGGGATCATCAACCCCAAGGACAACTCGCGGATGGACGCCGCGGCCGT
>CAZDYI010000085.1:0-14920 GCA_964509765.1 uncultured Gammaproteobacteria bacterium | reverse complement strand
GATCGCCGGCGACAGGCCGCTGATCGACTCGACGTCGGGCTTTTCCATCATCCCGAGGAACTGCCTGGCGTACGACGACAGCGACTCGACGTAGCGGCGCTGGCCCTCGGCGTAGATCGTGTCGAAGGCGAGCGAGGACTTCCCCGAGCCCGAAAGCCCGGTCAGGACCGTCATCCGCCCGCGCGGGACGTCGATGTCGACGGACTTGAGGTTGTGGACCCGCGCGCCGCGCACCTCGATCCCCCGCGCGCCGTCCCGGGGCGCGGGCACGGGGGCGGGAGTCGCCGCGGAATTCCGCGTGAGTCTCTTGCGCGAGCGGGTAATGGGGCGAAAGAACGGGGTTAAAGGCGTTACTATACCCCCTTGGGCGTGAAAAAACGGCACAAAGACCAAATCCGTTTTTCGGCTCCGTTCGGGGCAAAAACATCGGATACTGCGCCCCATGGACGCAACCGCGACTGCGCTGCCTGCCGTGGCTGAACCCCCCGCCAGCGGCGCCGGCGCGCGCCGGGACGGCATGCTCGGCGGCGCGCTCCCTGCCGTCTCCGCGCTTTCGTTCGCGGTGGCGATGCGCATGCTCGGGCTGTTCCTGCTGCTGCCGGTGCTCGCGCCGCACGTGGTCGGGCTGCCCGGCGGGAGCCTCGAGCTCGCGGGCCTGGCGGTCGGAGCCTACGGCCTGACCCAGGCGATCATGCTCGCCCCGCTAGGCTGGCTGTCCGACCGCGTCGGCCGCAAGCCGGTGCTCGTCTGCGGCCTGCTCGTCTACGCCTTGGGCGGCCTTCTCGCTGCGGGCGTGGAGCATCCCGTGACCATCATCGTCGGGCGCGCCGTCCAGGGACTCGGCGCGATCACCGCAGTCGCGGTCGCCGCGGTCGCGGACGTCACCCGCCCCGAGAGCCGCACGAAGGCGATGGGCGTCATCGGCCTCGGCATCGGATTCGCGTTCGGGATCTCGATGGTTGCCGCCGTCCCGCTAGCGGGGCTGGTCGGCGTCCGGGGAATCTTCGTCTCGACCTCGGCGCTTGCGGTCCTGGCCGCCTTCTGCGTCCTTGCCGTCCCGCTCGGGAAGCCATCCGCGGCCGGCAGCGCCGGCGAGGCGTTCCTCGACGCGCGGCTCCTGCCCCTGTGCCTCGCGGTGTTCGCCCTTCACTTCCTCATGGCGGCGATGTTCGTTTTCCTTCCGCTCGAGCTCGTCGAGCAGGGCGAGGAGGGCCGGGCGTGGCTGGTCTACCTCTCAGCCTTCCTGGTGTCGGTGTGCGTCGCCGTCCCGCTGATCGCGAAGCAGGCTCCGAGCCTCAAGCGCCTAGGCGCGGCCTCGGCATGCGTCGCGCTTGCAGCGGTCGCCGTCCCGGCCGCGCCCGAGCATGGGATCTACGCAGCGATCGCGGCGCTCGCGCTGTTCTTCTCCGGCTTCAACCTGCTCGAGGCGGCCCTGCCCGCAAACGTGTCCGTCGTCGCGGGTCGCACCGGGCAGGGATCGGCGATGGGCGTCTACTCGATCGCGCAGGCCCTGGGCGTCTTCGCGGGCGGGGCGGCGGCCGGGACGGCGGGGAGTGGATACAATTTCCACATCATGGCTGCCGGCGCGGTCATCGCGCTGGCCTGGATGCCCCTGATGAGTCACATTAACAAAAGGCATAGCTGAGGCTACGTCAATTCTCCGGAAACAAGAATTATGGGAGCAGTAAACAAGGCATTTCTTCTCGGCAACCTGGGCGCCGACCCGGTTGTCAGGCACCTGCCCGACGGCAGGCCTGTGGCGAACGTCAACCTCGCGACAACCGAGGTCTGGCGCGACCAGGCCGGCGAGCAGCACAAGCACACCGAGTGGCACAGGCTGACCTTCTACGGCCGCCAGGCCGAGATCGTCTCGCAGTACCTCAAGAAGGGCTCGCCGCTCTTCGTCGAGGGGCAGATCCGCACGCGCAAGTGGC
Organism: uncultured Gammaproteobacteria bacterium; assembly: GCA_964509765.1. Classification (GTDB taxonomy): domain Bacteria; phylum Pseudomonadota; class Gammaproteobacteria; order Tethybacterales; family Tethybacteraceae; genus CAZDYI01. The sequence goes on along the minus strand of CAZDYI010000085.1, from coordinate 12,986 downwards.
AGGACAAGGAGGGCAACGACCGGCAGACGACCGAGATCCGCGTCCTGAGCTTCCAGATGGTCGGCGGGCGCCAGGACAGCGAGGGCGGTGGGCGGAGGCCGCCCCGCGACGACGACGCAGGCCGGGGCCGCGACGCCGGCGGCGGGGACGACAACAAGGAAGGCGGCCTCGACAACCTCGACGAGGACATGCCGTGGTAGGCGGCGCTCGGGCCGCGGCGGCCTAGGGGTTCTTCGGCAGGAACTGCTGCGGGTCGTAGGTGTCCGACCCGCGCCTGATCTCGAAGTGGAGGCCGACCCGGTCGGCGCCGGAGTCGCCCATCTCTGCGATCAGGTGGCCGCGCGAGACCGCCTCGCCCTCGGCGACGAAGATCCGGTCGTTGTGGGCGTACGCCGACAGGTAGTCGTTCTCGTGCTTGATGATCACGAGCTGGCCGTATCCCTTGAGGCCCGAGCCCGCGTAGATCACCTTGCCCGATGCGCTCGAGTAGACCGGCTGGCCGCGCGCGCCGGAGATGTCGATGCCCTTGTTGGTGTCCGAGAAGTCATCGCTGAGCTTGCCGTTCGCCGGCCAGCTCCAGACGATCCCGTTGCGCTCGCGGGTGTTGCTCGGAGCGCCCGCCCGCGCCGGCCCCGCGCGGACCTCGAGCGCCGCGCGCTCGACCCCGCCTGACTGCCCCATCAGGCGCTCCGCGTCGGCCTCGGTCCAGGGCAGCTTCAGCGCGACCGGCTCGAGCACCTCCACCGCGCTCTCGCGGCGGGTCCCGCCGCCGACGCCGACCTGGGCGCGGGTGACCCTGCCGGGACTCGCGGCGGTTCCGTCCTCGGGGCGGACCCGGCTCGGGGTCGGGGCCTCGGCCTTGATCGGCTTGATCGCGGTCACCTCAGGCTGCGTCGCCGGCGGGTGCAGCTGCAGGCGCTGGCCGACCTCGATCAGGTCGGGGTTCGGGATGTTGTTCCACAGCGCGAGCTCGCGGTAGTCAAGCCCGTAGTCGAGCGCGATCTTGCCGAGTGTCTCGCCGCTGACCACGACGTGGTAGCGCGGGCGGTTGACCGGGTCGTCGGGCGACGGCAGCGCAACGATCTCCTTCTCGATCTCGATGACCTCGATCGGGGCGGCGGCCTGCTGCTGGACTCCGCAGCCCGCAAGGAGGATGGCCGCCGCGGCCAGCGCGCCGGCGCGCCGGTGGATTTTCGTCATGAGACCCCTTCGATCAGGGGGACGAACATGACTTCCTCGTGCGAGCTGCTGGCGCCTTCCTTCTCGTAGACCATGAGGGTCTCGTGGTCGTCGCTGTCCTCGGGCAGGACGAGCCTGCCGCCGGGCGCGAGCTGCTCGAGCAGCGCGGGGGGGACCTTCCGCGCCGCGGCGCAGACGACGATCGCGTCGAACGGCGCGGCCTCGGGCAGGCCCTTCATCCCGTCGCGGTGGGCCACCCGGGGCGCGGCGTAGCCGAGCTTGCGCAGCCGCTCGCGGGCGTCGGCGAGCAGCTGGCCGATGCGCTCGACCGAGTACACCTCCTCGGCCAGGTGGGTAAGGATCGCGGTCTGGTAGCCGCAGCCTGTTCCGACCTCGAGGACCCTGCCGAGCTTGCGGTCCGCCCGGGCGAGCTCGAGCATCCGAGCGATCACCCACGGCTGCGAGGTGGTCTGTCCGTGGCCGATCGGCAGGGCGTCGTTGTCGCGCGCGCGCGACGACAGGCTCGACGACAGGAACTCGTAGCGCGGGACCTTGCCGATCGCGGCGAGGACGTCCTCGTCCTTGATGCCGAGGTTGCGGAGGTCCTGGGCCAAGAGGCGGCCTCCGCCTATCTCCCTCATGCCTTCAGCCATTTCGCGACGCGCCCTATTTTATCCCTGTCGGTCAGGTCGAAATGAAGCGGCGTCACGGAGATGTTCCCGGCCGCGACCGCGTCAATGTCCGTCAGGGCCGAGGCGTCCCCGCCGTCCGCTGCGGGGCCGGCCGGGCCGGCGCCCGCCCGGGCCGCGAAGGCCTCCACGCCCTGGCGCAGGTGGCTCATGCCGAGCTTGCAGACGACCGGCCTGCCGACCCCGGCGCGCGGGAGGTCGGGGATGTTGACGTTGAGCATCGTCCCCTTGCTCGCGAGCATCCTGTCCTTGAGCGAGCGCACCATGCTGCAGGCGATCCCCGCCGCGTCGCCGATGTGGAGCGGCGGGAAGTGCTCCGGCGGAACGGAGCCGAGCGAGAAAGCCAGCGACGGGACCCCGAGCTGGACGCTCTCGGCCGCGGCCGCGATCGTCCCGGAGTACATCGCGTCGTCGCCGATGTTGTTGCCGAGGTTGATCCCCGACACCGTCAGGTCGGGCCGCCACGGCATCAGGCCGGGAGCAACGAGCGCGAGGTGCACGCAGTCGGTCGGCGTGCCGTGGACGACGATGCGCCGCTCGTCCATGACGCTCACGGTGACTGTCTCGGCGAGCGAAAGCGACGAGCTCGCCCCGCTCATGTTCGACAGCGGCGCGCAGACCGCGACGTCGGCAAACTCCCTCAGCCCGTCCGCGAGCGCGATCAGCGCAGGCGAGTCGTAGCCGTCGTCGTTGCTGACGAGGATCTTCAGTCCCTGCTCAGCCACCCTTCGTCCCCGGAACGGAGATCCCTTCCATCCAGCCTGCGACCTCCTCCATCCTGCCGCGCTCGGTCATGTCGAAGGAAAGCGGCGTGACGGACACGTGGCAGGCCTCGATGGTCTCGAAGTCGGTCATCTCGTCGCCCTCGCGCGAGGTGTGGTTGATCCCGAGCTCGTAGCGGCGCAGGCCCAGGTCGTCCTTGCGGCCGACCTCGCTGACCGGCCGCTCCGGGTGGCGGCGCCCGAGCACGCAGACCCGCTCCTCCTTGATCTCGTCCGCGGGGAGGTCGGGGATGTTGACGTTGAGCACCGTGTCGCCCGAGGCGATGACCTCGCCGGCGAGCCGCTCGACGAGCCTGCCCGCGATCTCCGCCGCCTCCTTGAAGTGCGTAGGCGGGAAGTTGTACTCGGGAACGCAGGCGAGCGAGAACGCCATCGCCGGCACGCCGATGATCACGCTCTCGGCCGCGGCCGAGACCGTGCCCGAGTAGATCGTGTCGTCGCCGAGGTTGCCGCCGTTGTTGATCCCCGACAGCGTCAGGTCCGGCTTCCACGGCAGGATGTCGTCGCGGAACAGCGCGTGGTGGATGCAGTCGACCGGCGTGCCGTGGACGATCGTCACGCCCTCCTGGCGGGTGATGTCGGGCCGCGACGAGATCGTCAGCGCCGAGCTCGCCCCGCTGTGGTTGCGCAGCGGCGCGCAGATGTGCGTGTCCGCGAATCCCGAGACCGCCCGGGCGAGCAGGCGGATGCCGCTGGTGTCGTAGCCGTCGTCGTTGCAGACCAGGACCTTCAGTCGCCGGCCGCTCATGTGCGGCAGGGTCCCGGACGCCGGCCTTCCGTCAGGATCGAAGCGCTGTCAGGAAAGGCCACGGGGGCGGATTCTAGGCGAGCGCCGGGCGGCCCCGCCGCCCTGCCGCCTAGTGCCCCATGTGGGCGTGCATGGCCGCCTCGGTCACGGCGGCGACCGCCTCTTCCGTCGGGCGGTCGAGGCCGACCATCTGGTAGGACGGAACCCCCTCGCCGTCGAGCACGGTGATGATGTTCGAGTGGGCGAACTCGCCGTCGGGGGTCTTCTTGTAGCGCACCCCGAGCGCCACCGCGAGCTCGAGCGGCGCGTCGTCGCTCTCCGAGGTGAGCACCATCCACTCGGGCTTGTCGATGCTGCTCGCCTTCTTGTACGGGTTGAGCCTGTCGGGCGTGTCGCGCTCGGGGTCGAACGAGAACAGCACGAAGCGCGTCTCGCGGCGCACGTCCTCGTCGAGGCCGTCGTAGATCGCGAGCATCTTGCCGACGATCAGCGGGCAGGCGAACTCGCAGGTCGTGTAGATCATCGCGCAGACGACTGGACGGTCCGAGAGCTCCGAGAGCTCGTAGCCGTCGCCGACCTCGTTGAGCCACTGCGTGTCGAGGTGGTAGACCGAGTGCGGCATGAAGCCGCCCGAGGCGCCGGGCAGCTCCTCGTGCATGCCGTGGCCCTTGTGTCCGTCCTCGGCGAGCGCGGGCGCGCCCGCAACGGCAGCGGCAAGCGCCGCGAGCGCAGCGAGACGCCGGAGCGCGTCAGTCCGCAAGAGCGACCCCGCACTCGGGCCCGCACGCGCAGCGGAAGCCGAGGCTCCCGACGGTGTAGTTGCCCTCGAGGCTGCTGCGGAAGCCGAAGCGCATGAAGCCGGTGTAGTCCTTGAAGTCCGACGAGCCGACCGAGCCGCTCCCGCAGAACAGCTGGCGGTCGAGTCCGGAGTCGGCGCGCGACTCGCCGCTGACGAGCGCGGTGTTGAAGTCGCGGGTCCACTCCCAGATCACGCCGTGCATGTCGTAGACGCCGTAGACGTTGCGGAAGCCGCCCAGGTTGACCGCGGGCTCGTCGGCCGGCATCGCGTACCACTCGAGGATCCGGTCGCGGAAGCCCTGGTCGAGGCTGCCGTCGGCCTCGGTCTCGCTCGCGCGCGCCGCGTACTCCCACTCGTCGACGGTCGGCAGGCGCTTGCCGACGTGCTTGCAGTAGGACTTCGCCGCGAACCACGAGACGTTGACCACCGGCGCGCCGGGGTCGGCGCCCGGGCCGAGCTCGAGGTCGCCCGCCCAGTGGCCGAGGTAGTGGCTGTCGGCGAAGACCGGCTTGATCGCCGAGCGCCGCCACTTCGGGTTGTCGGCGACGAACCCGAGGAACTCGCGGTTGGTCACCGCGCGGACGTCGAGGTAGAACGGCTCGACCGAGACCAGGCTGCTGACGCCTGCGCTCTTCGGGTCGGCGTCGCTGCTCCGGTAGAGCGGCTCGTACTCGCCGGCCGGAAGGGCCGCCATCGCGTCGGGCGGCTCGGCGGTGAGGACCGCGCCGGGTGCCGCGGCCGCGGCGGCCGCGGCCAGCACGGCTCCGACGACGCTGCCCATTACCTCAGGGCGGCGACCTCGTCAGGGCTGACCTGGCCGCCCTCGTTGCCCCAGCTGTTGTAGACGTAGGTCAGGACGTTGGCGACGTCGGCGTCGGAAAGCATCATCGCCGGCATGACGCCGTCGTAGTTGTTGCCGTTTACCGTCATCGGGCCGCTGATGCCCTGGATCACCGCGGCGATCGCGCCCTCCTTGTTGCCGCGCAGCCAGTCGGAGGCGGCCAGCGGCGGGAACGCGCCGACGATGCCCGCGCCCGCGGGCTGGTGGCACGCGGCGCAGTTGGCCGAGTAGACCTTCTCGCCGAAGGTGAGCTGCTCGTCCTTGCTCATCGCGACGAGCGGCTCGACCTCCTCGTTGAGCGACAGCACCGCGCCGCCCTCGGGCAGGTAGATCTCGTCGGAGGTCTGGCCCGAGTACACGAGCTTGCCGAGGTCCTCGGGGAAGTCGCCGGGGAGCACGTCGATCATCCCGAGCGCCCCCTTGTTGAACGCGCGGAAGATCGAGTGGTCGACGAGGATGTTCTGGCCGACGACCTGCATGTCCATCTCGACGATCGCCGAGCCGCCGGCCGGGACCATCGTGCTCTGGACGTTGCGGTTGATCAGCTCGGTGCCGCCCTCGACCCAGACCTTGTCGAATATCTCGCCGATGACGTGGAACGACGACACCAGGTTCGGCCCGCCGTTGCCGACGTACAGGCGCACGGTCTCGCCGGCCTTGACCTTCATCGAGTTGTCGCCGACGAGCGCGCCGACCGAGCCGTTGAACACCACGTAGTCGGCGTCCTCGCGCAGGGCCTTCTCCATGCTGAAGGGCTGGTAGCCCGGCTCGCCGTAGGGGCCCTTCGTGTAGAACTCGCTCTGCATCACGTAGAACTCCTTGTCGACGGGCGGCATGCCGCCGGCGGGCTCGACGAGGATCAGCCCGTACATGCCGTTGGCGATGTGCATGCCCACCGGCGCGGTCGCGCAGTGGTAGACGTACAGCCCGGGGTTGATCGCCTTGAACGAGAACGTGGTGCTGTGGCCGGGCGCGGTGAACGAGGCCGCCGCCCCGCCGCCGGGACCGGTCACCGCGTGCAGGTCGATGTTGTGCGGCATGCGGCTCGTCGGGTGGTTGTGGAGGCGGAACTCGACGAGGTCGCCCTCTCGGACCCTGATGAACCTGCCCGGCACGACGCCGCCGAAGGTCCAGAAGGTGTACTCGACGTTGTCGGCGAGGCGCCCGCGCAGCTCGCGGGTCTCGAGGTCGACGATCACCTTGGTCGCGTGGTCGCGGGTGATCGGCGGCGGGACGTTCGGGGCGACGGTGAGCACCGCCTTCTCCTCGCCCTGGACCGGCATCTCTGCGAGCGCCCGCTCGTCGCTCGCAACAGCGGGCACGGCCGCGAGCGCAGCCAGCGCAAGTGCGGCCGCCCAAGGGGCAAGCCTTCCAAAGGTTGTGTTCTTCATGTCGAAACTCCCATCAACGTTTCGCCTTGCTCTCAATTGTAAACCTATTGCAGGCCGATTTCAGCTTTCCGGGGCCGGACGTTCGGAGACGTGGTCGGGGCGGCGGGATTCGAACTCGCGACCCCCTGCACCCCATGCAGGTGCGCTACCAGGCTGCGCCACGCCCCGACGGCGTGAGGAGGGTCAATCCAGAAGCTTGATTATGCCCTCGATCTCGGAGCGGATTTTATCCGCCTCGACGACCTGCGCCCTGATCCCGTCCGCCTTGCCGTCGCCGGCGAGCGCCGCTGAGATCGCCTGGGCGTTGAGGCCCCGGTCCTTGAGGTCGTTGATGGTGCGGATCCGCAGCAGGTCCTCGACGCTGTAGTAGCGGCGGCCCTTGCGCCGCTCGACCTTGCGCATCTCGCGGAACAGCTTCTCCCAGTAGCGCAGCACGTGCGGCTTGACCCCGCACAGCTCGCTCGCCTCGCTTATCGTGAAGCGGCGCTGGTCCGGGATGTCCGGGTACTTGCGCGCCGCCGCCTTAGCCATCGTCCCCCGAGTACTTGCGCACCGAGTTGCGCAGCTTGCGGCTCGGGCGGAACTTGACCACGGTCCGGGCCGTGATCACCTTCTCCTCGTTGTTGCGCGGGTTGCGCCCGATCCGCTGCGCCTTGCGGCTGGTCTCGAAGCGGCCGAAGTTGCACAGCTTGACCACCCCGCCGGCGGCGAGCACCTCCTCTATCTGCTTGAAGTAGTCTGTGACCAGGTCCTTGGCCGCGGTGTAGCTGCCGACCTCGCGCCGGACCTCCTCGACCAGGTCGCGGCGGGTGAGGTTCCGCTGGCCCGCCTCGCCTTCCGCCGTCGCCATTCCCTCAGCCCCGCACCTTGGCGCCGTGGCGCCGCCCGAGCTCGGCGGCCAGGGTGTCCATCACCTCGCTGATGCGCTCCTCGACCAGGTTCGCTGAGCTGCCCTGCATCGTCACGCGCAGGCCGACGCTGCGCAGGCCCTCGCCGAGCGGACCCCCGGAGAAGCTGTCGAAAACCGTGATGTCGGTGACCTCCTCCATGGCGAGCGACTTCGCCGATTGTAGCAACTGCCCCGCGGCGACTCCGGCGGCGACCGTGAGCGCCAGGTCGCGGCGCACCTGCGGGAACTTCGAGACCGGCCTCGCGTGCCTGCCGTGCGGCATGGAGAGCAGCGCCCCGAGGTCGAGCTCGAACACCGCCGGCGCGGGCGCGAGGTCGTAGCGGTGCTTGCCGAGCAGGGCCGGGTGCAGCTCGCCGGCGAAGCCGACGTCCGTTCCGCTCACCGACACCCGCGCGGCGCGGCCGGGGTGCAGCGCAGGGTGCGCGCCCTCGGCCTCGAACGAGACCTCGGCCCCGGGCAGAAGCGCCTCGACCGCGCCGCGCGCGTCGAAGTAGTCGTGGTCGCGGCGCGCGCCGTCCCAGTGGTCCGCCCCGACCGGGCCCCAGCACAGCCCCGCGGCCATCTGCGGCTGCTCGGCGTCGCCCTCGGCGCCCTTGCGGAAGCACCTGCCGACCTCGAACAGCCGCAGGCTGTCCTGGCGGCGGTGGCGGTTGTAGACCGCCCGGTCGACCAGGCCGCCGACCAGCCCGCTGCGCATGACGCTCTGCTCCTTCGACAGCGGGTTCGCCAGCTCGAACGGGTCCCCGTTGCCGCAGAAGTCGCGCTCCCAGGCCGGGTCGACGAATGCGTAGGTCACGACCTCGCTGAAGCCCTGCGCGACGAGCCGGTCGCGGCAGGAGGACTCGTCGAGCAGCCGCTCGGGAGCGGGGACGAACCCGCCCTCCATGTCCGGCATGGTCGTCGGCACCGCAGAGAAGCCCCCGAGTCGGACGACCTCCTCGATGAGGTCCTCGGGACACTCGACGTCGAAGCGCCAGCTCGGTGCGGTCACCTCGAGCGCGCCGCCGGCAGCTCGGCCGGCGGCAAATCCCAGCGAGCGCAGGCGCTGCTTGCAGGTCCGCTGGTCGACCGCAACGCCGGTCAGCTTCTCGACCGCGCCACTGTTAAGAGTGACGGGATCGCCGGACGGGACCGCCTCGCCCGCGGCGTTGAGCGTTCCGCAGGTTCCGCCGCAGTGGCGCATGATGAGCCTCGCGGCCTTGGTGATCGCGGCCTCGCAGACCGTCGGGTCGACGCCCCGCTCGAAGCGGAACGCGGCCTCGGAGCTGATGTTGAGCTCGCGCGTCCTGCCGCGCACCACCCGCGGCACGAAGTGCGCGGCCTCGAGCAGGACGTTCGTCGTGCCCTCCGTTATCCCGGACTGCATGCCGCCCATCACCCCTCCGATCGCGAGCGGGCCGGAACCGTCGGCGACGAGCAGGAACTCCGGGCCGAGCCTCGCCTCGCTGCCGTCGATCAGCTCGAGGGTCTCGCCCTTCCCGCCTCGGCGGACGACGACCGTTCCCGTGATCCTGTCGCGGTCGAATGCGTGCAGGGGCTGGCCGAGCTCGAGCATCACGTAGTTGGTGATGTCGACGATGACAGACACCGGGCGCACCCCGCAGCGGCGCAGGCGCTCGGCGATCAAGGGCGGCGTGGGCCGGTCGGCGCGCACGCCGGAAACCGGCAGGCAGGTGAACCTAGGGCAGTCCTCCGGCGCCTCGATGCGCACCTCGTGGAGGTCGTCCGCGGACCTGCCGGCAGAAAGTCTCGAGACCCTTGCCTTGGGCAGGGGAGCGCCCTGCTTTGCGCACAGCTCGCGGGCGATGCCGAGCATGCTCAGCCAGTCGCCGCGGTTCGGGGTGACGCCGAGGTCGAGCACCCGGTCCTCGTTCTCCAGCAGCTCCGAGACAGGCTTGCCGGAATCGGCCTGCCGGCCGAGATCCATGACCGTTCCGGCCTCGTCGCCGAGCCCGAGCTCGGCGGCCGAGCACAGCATGCCCTTCGAGACGAAGCCGCCGAAGCTCCTCTCGCCGACCGTCCCGCCGGGAAGCTCGGCGCCCGGCAGCGCAAGCGGCGCGCGCAGGCCGCGCCTTGCGTTCGGCGCGCCGCAGGCGACCTCGAACACGCCGTGGCTGCCGGCGTCGACGGTGCAGGCCTTGAGCCTCATGCCCGGGACCCGGCCGGCCTTGACAACCTTGCCGACGACCGTTCCCTTGAGATCCGGCCACGGGCCCTCCTCGGCCTCGACCTCGATGCCGATGTCGGTGAGCGTGCCGGCGAGCCCGTCGATCTCCCGCACCGCGGGCGCGAGCTCGGAAAGCCAGTTGACCGAGACCCTCACCTGAACTGGCGCAGAAAGCGCAGGTCGCCGTCGAACAGCGAGCGGATGTCTGAGATGCCGTAGCGGAGCATCGCCATCCTGTCGATGCCGGTGCCGAACGCGAAGCCCTGCCAGCGCTCGGGATCGGCGCCGCCTGCGGCGAGCACCTTCGGGTGGACCATCCCGCAGCCGGCGACCTCGAGCCAGCCGGCGTCGCCGAAGCGGATGTCGACCTCCGCGGACGGCTCGGTGAACGGGAAGTACGACGGACGGAAGCGGATGTCGATTCCCGGGTCCTCGAACAGCTCGCGGTAGAAGCTCAGCAGCACGCCCTTGAGGTCCGAGAACCGAACCCGGTCGTCGACCCACAGCCCCTCGATCTGGTGGAACATCGGCGAGTGCGTCGCGTCGTTGTCGACGCGGTAGACGCGCCCTGGCGCGATCACCCGCAGCGGCGGCTCGTGGGCCTGCATGTGGCGGATCTGCACCGGCGAGGTGTGCGTGCGCAGCAGCCTGCCGTCGCCGAAGTAGAAGGTGTCGTGCATCGAACGCGCCGGGTGGTCCTCGGGGTGGTTGAGGGCCTCGAAGTTGTGGAAGTCGTCCTCGATCTCGGGGCCGTCGGCGACGGAGAACCCCATCGATCGGAAGATCTCCGCCGAGCGCTCTGTGATGAGCGTGACCGGATGGCGCGATCCCGTCGCGGCGCCGCGGCCCGGCAGCGTGACGTCGAAGGCAGCCTCCTTGCCGAGCTCGTCGCTGAGCGTCTTCTCGCGCAGCTCGGCGCGGCGCGACTCGAGCAGGCCCTCGAACGCGACGCGCAGTTCGTTGAGCTTCTTGCCGGCCTCCTGGCGCTGCTCGGCCGGCAGCGAGCCGATGTTGCGCAGCAACGAGCCGATCCGGCCCTTCTTGCCGAGGTAGGCCGACTTGACCCGGTCGAGGTCGCCCTCTCCGGCCTCCGCCAGGTCGCGGCGAGCGTCGTCCAGCACCGCCTGCTCGTCAACGAGCATGGGTGGGACTACTTTTCGAGGGCCGCCTTTGCGCTGTCGGCGAGCTTGGCGAAGCCGGCCGGGTTGTGCAGGGCGAGGTCGGCGAGGACCTTGCGGTTGAGGCTGATCTCGGCCTTGTCGAGCCCGTGGATCAGCGTGCGGTAGGTCAGCCCCGACTGGCGGGCGGCGGCGTTGACCCGCGCGATCCAGACCGCGCGCATCTGGCGCTTGCGGGTGCGGCGGTCGCGGTAGGCGTACTGGCCGGCCTTCATGACCGCCTGCTTGGCAACCTTGTAGGACTTGCTGCGCCTGCCGCGGTAGCCCTTGGCCCTGCCGAGCACCTTCTTGTGCCGGCGGCGGGAGGTCGTTCCTGTCGTTGCCCGAGGCATGGCCTGTCAGGCGTAGGGGAGCATGCCGCGGACCCTGGATGCGTCCTTGGAGCCGATGTCGGCATTGGCCCGCAACTGCCGCCGCCGCCGCGCGCTCTTGTGGGTGAGCAGGTGGCGCTTGTTGGTCCGGCCGTGACGGAACTTGCCGCTGCCGTTGCGGCGGAACCGCTTGGCCGCGGCCCTGTTGGTCTTCATCTTGGGCATGGGAAAAGGAACGGGATTGTATTACATCCGCAGAATGAAGGCTGTGCCTTGCCGGGCGCAATCTGTCAGATGAGACGCTAGAGCGGGCAGAAATCCCGAGCATTCCGTTTGCTATGATATTGCTCCCTGCGCGGGATCGCGCCTGCAACACCGAGGAAGAAATCATGAGTGGGATCGTCTACTTGCTTACCAATCCGGTCATGGACGGACTGGTGAAAATCGGTCGGACTGAAAACCTTGACGCACGGGTTAGGGACCTGTCAGGCTTTTCAGGAATCCCGGTTCCATTCGAGGTCTTTTATGCCTGCACCGTGGAAGATGCCCCAAAGGTCGAAGCGGCCATTCACGATGCGTTTGACGACCATCGCATCAACCGCAAGCGGGAGTTCTTCAGGATCGATCCAGAGAGAATCCTCTCGGCACTCAAGCTAGTCGAGATCAAGGATGTGACTCCGTCCGATGACCTGGTGGAGGACAAGCAGGAACAGGATTCGCTGGACAACGAGCGCAAACGAAGATCAAACTTCAGGTTTTCCATGGCGGACATCCCGATAGGAGCGGAACTGAAATTCGTGCGAAACGAAGAGATCACGGCAACCGTTCACGACAATCGAAACATCATGTTCGAAGGCCAGGTGACCTCTCTCACCCAAGCGGCGCTGGATGTGCTTGAAAGAGATTACGGGATACGGAGAAGAGCAGTCCCAGGACCGCAATACTGGGTATACGAGGACGAATCCCTGGCCGCAAGAAGGACCAGAATGGAGAGCGAGTAACCCGCACAGAGTTTTCTCACAGCATCGTTCATTGCATTGCGGCAGGCTGTTGCCTAGCTTCTGTATGCGGACAGCCAACTTCCGCAGATAGAACTTGGTGGTATCGGCGGCTGCGGTCTTAGGAAAAAATTTCGTAGCCGATAACCATCAGCACAACCGCGACTACGATCAGCACAGCCACGACGATGGCAAGACGAACAGCAACAGCAAGGAATTTCTGGGCGGTTTTTCTTCCAAACACCAACGCCACCGCGATGACGGTGAGCAGGAACAGAAAGGCCCAAACCATCTCAGCATTCTCACCTTCAGGCGCAGATCGGCGCGTCCTGGCTCCAGCGGTGGAACTCCAGCCCCGTGGCCCCGCTGAGGCGGTCGCGGGTCGCGCCCCACATCCTCGCCCACTCGGCAGGATCGCGCAGCTCGCTCGACGGGTCCTTGCGGCTGCGGGCGACGAACTCGGGGAACAGCGGCCGCCCGGTCGGCTCGCCGATCCGGCTGTAGCGCAGGTCGAAGCTCCAGCGGATCCGGTCGCTGGTGTTTATCCCGGCGCCGTGGATGGTAAGCGGGTGGAAGATCACCGCGTCCCCGCTTTCGACCTCGAGCGGCAGAGAGCCTTCCCCGTCGACCATCGAGTCGGGTATGCCCATCTGCGGCTGCGGGCAGTGGCCGAGCAGCGGGCCGTCCTTGGTGTCGGGCAGGACGCGCAGGCATCCGTTGTCGACGTTGGCGTCTGTGACCGCGAGCCAGACGGTGACCATGTGCGTTCGGTCGGCCTCCTCGGTCGCGACGCCGCGGTCCTGGTGCCAGGCGGTGTAAGTGACGTGCGAGCGCCGCTCGTCGGCTGACAGTGCCTTGGCGGGCGGCTTGATCCGCACGTGCTGGATCGGGTTGCTGAGGATCTCCGGGCCGATGAGCGACTCGACCGCGTCGAGGATCCCGTCGCTGACCATGATGCTGAAGATCGCGGGGCCCGCGTGCATCGGCGTCTCC
>CAZDYI010000084.1:0-26392 GCA_964509765.1 uncultured Gammaproteobacteria bacterium | reverse complement strand
CCGAAGATCGCGATCGCGTCTCTGATCTGCTTCTTTCCCACGCTGGTCAACATGGTCCGCGGTCTCAAGGCGGTCAACCCGCAGATGCTCGAGCTGATGAGCATCCTGTCGGCCACCAAGACCGAGACCCTGTTCCGGGTGCGGGTCAAGTGCGCGCTGCCGTTCCTGTTCGCCGCGCTGAAGATCGCCTCGACCACGTGCGTGATCGGCGCGATCGTCGGCGAGTGGATCGGCTCGAACTACGGGCTCGGGAGCCTGATCATCGAGGCGACATACAACTTCCGCTCGCCGCTGCTTTACGCAACGGTCGTGCTCAGCTCGCTGATGGCGGTGACCGCGTTCACCATCGTCTCGTTCGTCGAGCGGCGGGTCATCAGGTGGCAGCCGCCGGACGTGGTGTGAGAGGCGATCCCGGCGCGAAGAGGGGCGGCGTCGCCCTGGCCGCCGAGGCGGACGTTGTCGTTGTGGGCGGCGGGCCCGCGGGCATTTCGGCCGCGGTCTCCGCGGCGCGCAACGGGGCTGAGACGGTCCTCGTCGAGCGCTATCCGTATCTCGGCGGGATGGCAACAGGCGGCATGGTCCTCGTGCTCGACGACATGCACAACGGCGCCGAGGTCACCACCCGCGGCCTCGCGCTCGAGATCACCGACCGGATGGCAAGGCGCAAGCTGGCCGTGTACCCGCCGGAGTCAGACAGGTGCCCCGACCGCAGCGCGAGCGACGAGATGTGGCGCAAGTGGATGCGCTGGGGGGTGTTTGACTTCCGCTTCCCGCTGTCGCCGAACAGGCCGATAATCTTCGCGGTCGCCTTCGACCCGGACGCTTACAAGCAGGCCGCTCTGGACATGGTCGTCGAATCCGGGGTGAGACTGCGCCTTCACAGCAGCTTCGTCGGCGCGACGGTCGAGGACGGAGCAGTCCGCGAGGTGGTCACGCATTCCAAGGAGGGATTCCAGTCCCTGAGCGGCAAGGTGTTCATCGACGCGACCGGCGACCTTGACGTCGGCGTGGACGCGGGCGCACCTCACATCGACGGCTCGTACATCCTGACGACCGTCTCGAGGATTGGCGGCGTTGACCTCGACGAGGCGGAGCGCTTCGAGTTCGAGGATCCGGAGCGATTCAAGGAGGTCGACAAGGGGGCGAAGAAGATCATAGGCAGCAGCTGGGACCAGTGGTGGCTCAAGACCCCGCTTCCTGGCGTGGTCTGGTGCAACTGCCCGCACATGACCGGCTTCGACGCGATGACGGTCGAGGGCCTGACCGGCGCCGAGATCGAGGGGCGAGGGCGCATGCACCGCCTGCTCGAGTACGTGCGCGCCGAGATGCCCGGCTTCAGGGACGCCTACATAGTCGACTTCGCCCCGCAGACCGGCGTGCGCCAGACGCGCCTGCTCGAGGGCGAGTACGTGGTTACGAAGGACGACGTCAGGAAGCGCCGTCACTTCGCGGATTCGGTATGTCGAGGCAGTGGGTACTACACGCCTTACCGCGCCTTGTTGCCGAAGGGGATCGAAGGGCTCCTGGTCGCAGGGCGACACTATTCTGCGTCAACCTCCGCGCAGAAAATGAGCCGGGAGATCCCCCCTTGCATGGCCATGGGCGAGGCCGCGGGCATCGCGGCAGCCATGGCCTCGGACCGGGGCGTCCCGGTAAGGGACGTCGACGTCAGGGGCATCCAGAGGCAGATGCGCAAGCAGGATGCCGACCCCGGCGACGTCCCGTCGAAAAACGCGCTTGTAGAGGAGCACGCATGACAGACCAACAACCTCTTCCGCTGGACGGAGTCACCGTAGTCGACTTCTCGCAGGTGATGATGGGCCCCTGCTGCACGCAGATGCTCGGCGACTACGGCGCCGACGTCATCAAGGTCGAGCGCGGGCCCGGCGGCGACCTGTCGCGCTGGAGCCTCGGGGGCGACTCGCGCAACCCGGTGTTCTGCAGCCTCAACCGCAACAAGCGCAGCGTCCTGCTGGACCTCAAGTCGGAAGAGGGCAAGCGGCAGGTCAGCGAGCTGATCGCCCGCGCCGACGTGGTCGTCAACAACTTCCGTGCCGGCGTGATGGAAAGACTCGGACTCGGCTGGGAGGCCCTGCACGAAGCCCACCCCCGCCTCGTCTACGCAGAGGGAACCGGCTTCGGAACCGAAGGCCCGTACGCGCACAAGGGCGGCCAGGACGTCCTCGCCCAGGCAATGGCCGGCGGCATCGAGCGCCGCTCGGACCCGTCGATCCCGATGTCGATCTATCCCATCCCGCTTGCCGACTACGCCGCCGGCATGCACATGGTCCAGGGGATCCTGCTCGCGCTCATGCAGCGCGAGAAGACCGGCCGCGGGCAGAAGGTCGAGGTCGCCCTGTACAACTCGATGCTCGCGATGCAGATGCAGGAGGCGGCGTCCTGGATGATGATCGGCAAGGAGCTCAACTGGGCGGCCCTGCCGCTGAGCGGCGTGTTCGAGACGACAGACCGGCCGATCGTGATGGTCGGGGCTTTCAAGGAGAACCCGCTGCGCGAGATCTGCAAGGCGCTTGAGATCGACGACCTCAGCAAGGAGGAGCGCTTCTCCGACCACGACGTGCAGATGAAGAACAAGCAGGAGCTGCAGGAAATCTTCAAGGAAAACTTCAGGAAGAACGGTTCCGGGCACTGGCTCAAGCGCCTCGAGGAGGTTGACATCCTCTGCGGCCCGGTTCTCTCCCTGGCTGAGACCCTCGCCGACGAACAGGTTGCCGCGAACAACATGGTCATGGACCTAGGCGAGGGGGAAAGCGGCCCAGTCAAGCTGGTTGCTTCCCCGATCCGGATGTCAGACGCTCCCGTTGAGGCGCGGGTCAGGCCGCCTGCGCTCGGTGAGCACACCGAAGAGGTCCTGGCTGAGCTGAAGGCAGCGGAAGAGGCCTGATGGCCGAGCCGAAGGTTGTCTGCTCCGTCGACGACGACAGCGTCGCGACGGTGCGGATAAACAGGCCGGAGGTGATGAACGCGGTCGACACTGAGACCGCGACTGAGATCGACCGGTTCCTGTCCGAGTGCTCCGCGCCGGAAAGCGGAGTCAGGTGCGTGGTTCTTACCGGCACAGGCGAGAAGGCTTTTTGCGCCGGTGCAGACATGAAGGAGGACGGCCCCACCGGAATGGACTACTGGTCGAGCACCAACGCGAAGGGCTTCGGAAACCTTGCCATGCGCGAGACGACGCCGTTCCCAGTCATCGCGAAGGTCAACGGCGTCGCCTTGGGCGGCGGCATGGAGATGGCTCTGGGCTGCGACCTGATAGTTGCCGCTGAGCACGCGAGGTTCGGTCAGCCCGAGCCCCTGGTCGGCCGGGTTCCCCTCGACGCGATGGGCATCCTGCCCCGGATACTTCCGAGGACCGTCGCAATGGGCATCCTGCTTACCGGAAGGATGGTCAGCGCCTCGGAGGCGCTGGGCCACGGGCTGGTAAACGAGGTGGTTCCTGCCGAGAAGCTGGACGAGTGCGTGAGAAAGTGGGTGGACCTGATCCTTGCATGCGCTCCGCTCTCATTGGCAGCCATCAAGAAGGCGGCGAAGGACCTTGTCCACCTGCCTCTTGCAGAGGCGCGCTCGACGAAAACCGCCGAGCTGAAGGCTGCGATGGAAAGCGAGGACGGCGAGGAGGGAGTGAAGGCGTTCCTTGAAAAGCGCAAGCCGGCCTGGAAAGGCAGGTGAAGGGCCGACAGGCCCGAGTGCTCGCTGTTCGGTCAAGCGCTCCCGAGCTCTGACGAAATCTTTTCAGATGTGCGGAGTGCCAAGGCAGACATAGTGAGCGTGGGGTTTTCAGTGCCTATGCTCGGCATTGATCCGCAACCGGCGATGAACAAGTTCGGGTGGTCCCAGCTCTGCTGGTAGGAATCAACAACCGAGCTGCTGCTGTCGTTGCCCATGATGTGGGTGCCGCAAACATGCCCCGCGCTTTGGTAGTTGTAGTTCACTCCGTTGTAAACGAATGATGTTGTTAGATCCGGGTTGAACCTGGTGTAATCTTCGGCGCTAAGGTAGTTCATCATCGACCTTGCTGCAGTTGCCGCAGATTCAAATCCCGCCTTCGTATAGTCGGACAGCTGATAGGTGACCAGCGGCCTCGGGATTCCGAGGTTGTCTGTTTGGGTCGTGGACAGCTGAACCCTGTTGTCCGGATCTGCGTTTTGCTCGACGAGAAACGCGCACCTGAACTGCCGGGTGAACAGGTCGTTCAATGCACTGACCAGTTTGTCTCCGTACAGCACAGCCTCGCTTGGGTTCAGTTGACTGTTGTTGGTGCCGTTTATGAAGTCCTGCACTGTTGTGTACGGATCGTTTGCCGGCCAGTTCCATCCTTCGTTTCCGATCTCGATCCGCCATGCTGCCCTGTGCTCCCTGAACGGTCCGTCGCGCAAGGTCTCGATGCCCGATGTAGACAGGGGTCCTCGATAGGGAAAGACCGGGGCCTCCGCCGGCATCAGTCCCCATGTCAGGTAGGTCGGGTGGTCCATCAGGTTGCGCCCCACCATGTCCGAGCTGTTGGCGACGGTGATTGTGGGGCCCGGAATCGGCGAGTTCAACAGCAGCTTTGCGTTCTCCATTGCATGTGCGGCCAGCACATAAATCCTCGCAGTCGCAGTGCCTCCGCCCGTGGCCCCAGACTTTGCCGGGACAGAAACGTCATCGTAAGTTAGGTAGTTCAGCCCGGACACGTTTCCGTCCGCGTCAACCGAAACGCTGCTGACCACAGTCTTGTACAGGACCCTGACGTTACCTGTCCTCAGTGCCGCGTTCAGGGTGATCGTCGCGTCGTACTTCGCCTGGATGGGGCAGATCGGAGTGCAGTTGGTGTTGCCGTGACAGACCCGCCTTCCTTGGTAAGGCTGTGTGTTTCGCGCGGCGGGCGTGTTGGTAACCAGTGTTTTTCTGTCTCCGAAGTCCTCGTTCGTCAGCGGTTTGCCGTCAACCGCGCTTGCGATCGAAGCGTCAACCAACGAGCTGGTCACCGGGCGCATTGGATACTGGTAGCCGGAAGGAAACGTGATGTGGGTCTTTTCCTGTTCGGACACTTCGGCTGCCACTCCAAGGGCTGCCTCCGCCTTTCCGTAGTAGTCAACCAGGTCTGAGTATCCGATTGGCCAATCAAGCCCGATGTCACCCGTCCATTGCGAACGCAACCTGAAGTCGTTGTCCTCCATGCGCAGGCAGGTTCCCACCCAATGGTTGCTCGTTCCGCCCTCAATGCGCTCGTAGGTCCCGGCAAAAGGAAGCGATCCCTGTGAGAAAGTCAGGTAGCTTTTTGCCGGGTCCGTGAAGACGCCGGTTGCAAGGATGGTTGCCCGCGGGGCGTTGGTGGCGGCGGGATCCAGCGCGTTGTCGTTGGGCGGATAGGGGGACTCCGGCGTCTTTGCCGGGTTGAGGAAGAAGTTTTCCATGACGTCCTCCCGGCTCCTGCCGATTCCGGGACCTGCCTCGAGCACCAGTACCTTGAGTCCCTTGCCGGCAAGCGCGTTGGCGATCAACGACCCGGACACCCCGGATCCGACAATCGCGACGTCGTATTCCTGGTCGGCCACGGTCAGGTCTCGATGCCGTAATGCTGCAGCGTCGGAGGCTCCTTGCCCCAGCTGCCGAATGGAAAGTTGCTGTATCCCATCGGATGGGCCCTTGCGATCTTCCAGGCAAACGAGTTTGCATAAGCCTTGGATGAGATCACGAAGTCAATCCGCAAGTCCGGATTGGGAATGAGGGTTCCCTCGCTTTGGCCAAGCCAGACCCCGAGCATCCACATCTTCATGATCATTCCGGACAGGGATTTCATCTCCGGCTCGGCATTGAGGAAAATAGAGTCCGCGATCTGCTCGTTCGTCGCATGCTCCTCGACAAGCTTGCGGTACAGGATCAGCAGATCTTCCACTGGTCCAGATCCGTAGGCGGTTTCCACCACGGAGAAGTACCAGTACAGGTTGCCTAGGGTCGGATTGTCGTCACGCTCCAGGTATTCCCTGAAGGTCCGTTCCGGAACCCCGGTCAGCAAAGATGAGATCGCAATGACGTCGTCGTAGGTCTCGGCACCGGGCTGGCGCGCGCCCTTGATGATCTTATCGGCCAGCGCTGAGGGAATCATCATCATCCCCGGGGTGGTCATGAGGAAGGTTCGTCTTTTCATGTCATTGCGGCTCCGCCCTGTTCAGCGAGAAAACGAAATTTCCCGGCACGCCGGTTGTCATCGAGGCGTCGCCGTGGCAGTTGACGCAGCTGGATGTGTTCCTCTGCGCTCCTCCTGTAGTGCCCCGGTCAAAGATGCTCGTGTCCTGAAGCGGGATGAGGTTGCTGTTGCTTGTCACTTCTTCCGGCACAAATCCCTGAACGAACGTCTCCATTGTGGAGTTCGCCAAAAAGGACGGTTCCGGCGAACCATCGGGATACGCAGGGTTAACTTCGGCAGGACCTGTTCCGCCGGAAGGCGGTATAACCTTGGTGGGCCACTGGACGTTGACGAGGAAGTAATTGCTCCAAGGAGTATCCTCCAACAGTGATCTGAAGGCGGTGTTGTAGTTCTTGATAAGCAAGGGAATTGCTCCGGTCCTGATAACCATTGTTTGCTCCTGCCCAGGCACTTCCGGATCCCAAGGCCTTGGGGGAAGTGAGTTATAGTCGCAGGTGGGCAGTTTGCTGACGATCTCGCATTTCGAAAGATCAAAGAACGAGTAGTGGTCGAGCAAAGGCTCCTGACCCGTGACCGCTCCCCAGCTGGGTGCGTTGCTGATGTGCTCGAACGTGGCCCATATCCATTGTGGGGCTGAGTTGGTCCGGTGAGAAATGTGAAATCCGGTAAGCGCAACCTCTTTAGCCACGCATTTTTCTTGGGCATCGGGCTGAGGAGGGTTGTATACCAAGACGGTTATCCTGTGGAACAGTCCTGAAACGTCGCCTTCACCCAGTATCTTCCAGGAAGACTTGACCATGATGGCGCCGACTTCCTCACTGGAGTACACGCCCCGCGGGAAGTCTGCGCCGTCGGGATGGGACTCAGAGAAAGTTTTCTGGCCGTTTGAGTTGTAAAGGTCGTTGTCGTAGATGTAGTCGAACATGGGTTTGTTGAAGTTGATTCCGAACCTGACATACTCTCCGTTTGAGTCGATCACAGGACCCATTCGGAATGCTTGAACGAACTCGTCGAGAACGTCCCCTCCCTTCGATACCGAGTGGAGAAGCATCGACGGTCGGGGTCCCTTGATTGTCACCGTGGAACACGCATCAGGGAAATTGTGCGGCTCGGCCCATTGCGCGGGTGTGGCTCCATTGGGTAGGAATACGTCCCTTGCCTCTGGCCATGCTTCCCACACGGTGGGGTAGGCACCGTCCTGGTAGATTGGTGTTTTGCTGGTGTCTGGAGAAGGCACGGGCAGTCCTTCCGGACCAATCTCAGCAGGCCAGTTCAGCGCGATGAATGTTTCCCATGACAGCTTGGCGAAGGCCGCTGTCTGTTCGGTGACCGAAGGTCCCGTGTCCGGGTTGATGTCATGAGGTACTTTGTAGGAAACGGTCTGTCCATAGGCCTGACTGGCCAAGGTCAGGCAAGAAACGAAGATTGTTTTCCGGACCCCCATCCTGAATAGATGTGATTGTATCAGCATGGTTTTTTTTTCACAGCGTAGTTTCTGTAATTCAGTTCAGTTTCCAGCGTGAATCCTGTTCGTCAATCGTGAAATGATGCCAATAGAATCGTTGCATGGTAAGCAGCGCTTTTTCCGGCGGGCCGTCACTGCTTGTCCCGGTCCTCACTCCTTTCAACGAAGGCCTTGAGGCCGACGCCGGGCTGTTCACCGAAAGGTGCGCGCAGCTGCTCGAGGAAGGCGCGCACGGCCTGGCCGTGTTCGGGACGACCAGCGAGGCGAACTCGCTGTCGCTCGACGAGCGGATGTCGCTGCTGGAGTCCCTCGTCGGGTCGGGGATCGACCCTGCCGCGCTCATGCCCGGCTGCGGCAACTGCGCGATTCCGGACGCGGCCAGACTCGTCACGCATGCGGTAGGACTCGGCTGCGCCGGTGCGCTGGTCATGCCGCCGTTCTTCTACCGCGACTTCAGCGACGACGGCGTGTTCGCGGCGCTGTCGGAGGTCATCGAGCGGGTCGGCGACGACAGGCTGCGGATGTACCTGTACCACTTCCCGAAGATGAGCGGCATGCCGATTACCCGCGCTGTCGTCGGCAGGCTGCTGGCCCGGTACCCCAAGGTCGTCGCGGGCCTCAAGGACAGCGCCGGGGTGTGGGAGGACACCGAGGCGATGATCGCAGAGTTCCCCGGCTTCGAGGTCTACTCCGGGAGCGAGAGCTTCCTTCTCAGGAACTTGCGGGCAGGGGGCGCGGGCTGCATCAGCGCAACCGCCAACGTGAACGCCCGGGCGATCCGCGGGCTGGTGGACGGAAGGGACAGCGACGGCGCGGACGGGATGCAGGAAAAGCTTTGCGCGTTCCGGGCGGTGTTCGAGGGCTGCCCGATGATCCCGGCGCTTAAGGCGTTCATGGCAGCGAACGCCGGCGGCGGATGGGCGCACATGCGCCCGCCGCTTATGCCCTTGCAGGAAGAGAAGGGCAGGGAGCTGCTGGACAGGCTTGCGCGGCTGGACGATGCCGACTGAGTCCGCCCCGTTCCGGGGCGTTGGAATATGATTCGCCCTGTGCGGCCGATGATTGAATGATTGAGACGCCCGAGGGATACCGCGAGCTCGACGCCGAGGGGCTTAGGGCCTTCCTCGCCGATGACGACGCCTGCGCTGCGGCCCTGGGCGGAGAGAGGTCCGACTGGAGCATCGAGGAGGTTGGCGACGGCAACCTGAACATGGTGTTCATCGCCCGCGGCCCGGACGGCGGGCTGGCGGTCAAGCAGGCGCTCCCGTACCTGCGCCTGGTCGGCGAGTCCTGGCCGCTCCCGCTCGAGCGCGCGCACTTCGAGAACATGGCGCTGCAGAGCCAGATGCTCCACACCCCCGGCCTGGTCCCGAACGTCCTGCGCTACGACGCGGACCTTTACTGCATCGTCATGGAGCTGCTCACCCCGCACGTGATCATGCGCAAGGGGATGATCGCGGGGACCGAGTACCCCGGCTTCGCGAAGGCGGCGAGCGAGTTCATGGCGCGCAACCTTTTCTTCACCTCGGACCTGCACATGCGGGCCGCGTACAAGAGGGATGCTGTGTCGAGGTTCAGCAGGAACACCGAGCTGTGCAGGATCACGGAGGACGTGATCTTCACCGAGCCGTACATGGTCGCCGACAACAACAGGTGGACCGCCCCGCACCTCGACGGCTACGCCAGGCGCTTCCGCGAGGACGGCGACCTGAAGGTCGCGATCAACCGACTGAAGAGGTCGTTCCTGTCGTCGACCGAGGCGCTGCTGCACGGCGACCTGCACACTGGTTCGGTGATGGTCTCCGAGGACGACACCAGGTTCATCGACCCCGAGTTCGCCTTCTACGGGCCGATGGCGTTCGACACCGGAAAGATCATCGCCAACCTGCTGATCAGCTTCTTCTCGCAGGCAGGTCACGAGGAATCCCCCGGGGAGCGCGACGGCTACAGGAAGTGGATCCTCGACGCGACGGTTGGGGTCTGGGACGGATTCGAAAAGGGCTTCCTCGAGCTGTGGCGCGACCCCAAGTGCGCAACGGGCGACCTGTACCCGGCAGCGCACTTCGAGGGCGAGGAGGGGGCCGAGCGCCTCGAGCGCGAGCGCGGAGAGTACATGCGCCGGCTGTGGCGGGAGACGGTCACCTTCAGCGGGGCGTTCTTCGTCCGCCGCATCCTCGGCATCGCGCACAACATCGACCTCGAGCACATCGAGGACGAGAAAACCCGCGCGACTTGCGAGGCGCGAGCGCTCGAGCTCGCGCGCAAGGTGATGCTGTCGCCGGAAGACTTCGGGTCGCCCGGCGACCTTGTCGCCGCCGCCGAAAGGCTCGACGGCAGCGAGGCGGAGTTGGAAGGGTAGGGGACGGACCCCTCAGGCCGCCTTTTCGGCTTCCCTTCCTTCCCCGAACAGCTCGGGGAACATCGACTCAAGCCCCTCGCGGGACGCCTCGGCGATCCCGCGCTCGGTGATCAGCCCGGTGACGAGCCGCGCGGGCGTTACGTCAAAGGCGGGGTTCGCCGCCGCCGACCCCTCAGGCAGGATGCCTACCTCGACGGGGCTGCCGGATTCGTCCCGGCCCCTGATGTGCGTGACCTCGCGCTGCGAGCGCTCCTCGATGTCGATCCCGGACACGCCGTCGCCGATGGCCGCGTCGATCGTCGGCGAGGGCAGGGCGACGTAGAACGGCACGCCGTTGTCGTGCGCGGCGAGCGCCTTGAGGTAGGTTCCGATCTTGTTGCAGACGTCGCCGTTCGCGACGGTCCGGTCGGTCCCGACGATGCAGAGGTCGACCTCTCCGCTCTGCATCAGGTGGCCGCCGGCGTTGTCGGCGACCACGGTGTGCGGCACGCCCGCCTGCCCGAGCTCCCAGGCGGTGAGGAAGGCGCCCTGGTTGCGCGGCCTGGTCTCGTCGACCCACACGTGCAGGCCGATCCCGGCCTCGTGCGCCTGGTAGATCGCCGAGGTCGCCGTCCCCCAGTCGACGCAGGCCAGCCACCCGGCGTTGCAGTGGGTGAGGACGTTTACGGTCTCGCCGCCCTTTCTCTCCGAAGCCTCCCGGATGACCGCGAGGCCGTGCTCGCCGATGGCCCTGTTGATCTCCGCGTCCTCGTCGCAGATCCGCCCGGCCTCGTCCCAGGCCGTCCCGCGGACCTCGCCCTCGGGCAGGCCGCGGAGCCTTGAGAGCATCCGCTCGACGGCCCACTTGAGGTTTACCGCGGTCGGCCTGGTGGCGACAAGCTTTTCCCCCGCCTTCTCCAGAGCGCCGGCGGACGGGTCGTCCCCGGCCGCGAGGCAGATTCCGTAGGCCGCCGTCGCGCCGATCAGCGGCGCGCCGCGCACCGCCATGTCGGCTATCGCGTGGCAGGCGTCGTCGAGAGTGCGCAGCTCGATCTCTGCGAGCTCGTGCGGCAGCAGGCGCTGGTCGATCACCGACACGGCGTCCGTGCCGCGGGCCGTTATGGCCCGCAGCTCCCTGCCGCCTATCCTCAAGCGATGAGAGCCGGATCCGAGGCGGCCTGCGGCCTAGCCCTCGGCCGACTTCGCGAGCTCGTCGACCCGCTTGCGGAGCTCGTCGGTCACCGTGAAGCAGCGCCCGTTCTCAGAGTGGATCGTTCCCTCTGCGTGGTGGAACTCCTTGAGGTGCCGCTGGAAGGCGAGCACGTCCTCGATCTCGTAGTCCCTGCCCTCGTCGTCCTTTATCGTTGCCGCCATCTTTCCCTCCTGTTGCATTCCGCCCGATTCTAGCCACCTGGCCGCGGGTCAGGCAGCGGTCCACCCACCGTCGACCATCAGCGCCGTTCCGGTCACCAGCGCCGACGCGTCCGACGCGAGGAACAGGATCGGCCCCATCAGGTCCTCGACCGTCCCGAGCCGCCCGAGCGCTATCTTGTCGAGAACCTTCGACCTGAAGCCCTCGTCGGAGAGCATCGCCCCGCTCAGTTCGGTGAGGATGAACGTGGGGCACAGCGTGTTGACCCTGATCCCGTGCCTGCCCCAGTCGACGGCCATGCCCTTCGTGAAGCCCTCCATCGCGTGCTTGCTCGCGGAGTACAGCGCGCGCTCGTGCCAGCTGACGTGCCCCATCTGCGAGGACATGTTGATGATGCTCCCCGGCCGGCCGGCCTTGATGAGCGCGGCCGCGCACAGCCGCGCGACGATCCACGCCGCGCGCACGTTCAGCTCCATGACCGCGTCGAAGTCCTCGTTCGGGGTGTCGACCACAGCGTTCGGCCGGGTGGTCCCGGCGTTGTTGACCAGCGCCTCGAACGGCTCCTCCCCGCCGAACCACTCCTCCAGCGCGGCGGTGTCCGTCACGTCCAGCGCGACGCCCCGCGCCTTGAGGCCCTCGCCGCGAATCATCCCGGCCGCCTCCTCGACCGCGTCCTCGCTGCGGGCGACCAGCGTGGTGTCGGCCCCGGCGCGCGCAAGGGCGGTCGCGGCCGCCAGCCCGATGCCGCGGCTCGCGCCGGTGACAAGCGCGCGCCTGCCGCCGAGGTCGAACGACGGCGACTTGGGAAGGCTCACTGGACCGGCAACCTGTGCGGGCGCATTCGGGGAAATTCTAATGCGGCCGCCCGGGCGGGAAATACAATGCCTCTTTCACGGGGGCCCGCAATGGAGACAACGGTCGGAAAGCTTCTCGCCGAGAGCGACTCGGTCGTCTTTCCCGGCGTCTATGACGCTCTATCGGCGCTGGTCGCCGAGAGGGCCGGCTTCGAGCTCGCCTTCGTCTCCGGCTACGGCGTGTCCGCCTCGCACCTCGGCCTGCCCGACATGGGCTTCCTCAACCAGACCGACATGGTCGGGGTGGCGGCGAGGGTCTGCGCGGCGGTCGGCATCCCGCTGATCGTCGACGCCGACACCGGCTACGGCAACGACCTGAACGTGAGGCAGACCGTGCGCAAGCTGATCGCCGCGGGCGCGAAGGGCTGCTTCCTCGAGGACCAGCGCTGGCCGAAGCGCTGCGGGCACATGGGCGGCAAGGCCGTGATCGACCGCGACGAGTTCTCGGCCAAGCTCGCCGCGGCTGTGGACGAGCGCGGCTCCGCGGACTTCTTCATCACCGCCCGCACCGACGCCGTCGCGACCGACGGGATGGACGAGGCGATCCTGCGGATGAAGATGGCCGAGGAGGCTGGGGTGGACGGCTTCTTCATCGAGGCCCCGCCGGACCGCGAGGCGATGGAGCGGGTCTGCGCCGAGGCGCCGCGGCCGCTGGTCGCGAACATGATCGAGGGCGGCAGGACGCCGGTCCTGCCGGAGGCCGAGCTCCGCGATATGGGCTACGGGCTGATCGTCTACCCGCTCACGACGCTGTACTCCGCGGCCCGCGCGATGACCGACGCGATGGAGGCGCTGCGCCGCGACCGCACATCGGACGCAGGCCGGCTTTCGACCTTCGACCGGTTCAACGACCTGATCGGCGCAAGCGACCTCCTCAAGCGGGACTGACGGGACCCGCCCGGGCCCCGCGGCCGGACCGGCCAGGCTATGGAGGACCGGCCCGGACCCGCCGCGCGGCCCGCAGGCCTGCTCGGCCCGCCCGGGCGGGCCGAGATGCTGTTCTTCTTCTGCCACTCCTTCGGACTCGGCTGCTGGCTCGTGCGCCTGCCCGACGTCCAGTCGGCGCTCGGCCTCGACAAGGCCGAGCTGTCGACGGCGCTGCTGGGCTTTCCCGCCGGCTCGCTCCTTGCGCTGCTCGCCGTCAACCGCCTGGTCTCGCTGCTCGGCCTGCGCCGCGCCTGGCTGGGCGGCCACCTGCTTCTCTACTGCGTCCTGCCCGTCCTGGGGCTGGCGCCGGGCATCGCCGCGCTTGCGCTGACGATGGCGGCCCTGGGGATGCTGCTGCTGGCCGTGCAGACCGCGATGAACATCCAGGTCGACAGCACCGAGCGCGCCTTCGGAGTCTTCGTCATGAGCCGCAGCCACGGCATGTTCATGGCGGGCATGCTCGCCGGCAGCCTGGCAGGGGTCGCCTCGGACGCGCTCGGGATGTCTGCGTTCGCCGCGCTGATCGCGTGCTCGGCGCTGATGGCCCCGCTCGGAGCGGCTGCGGTCGCGGCTTCGCCGAACCACGGCCGGGTTCCGGTCCGGCGCGCAGCCGGGCCGGGCCTGCCGCCGAAGGGCTTCCTCGGGATCGCGGCCTTCCTGACCGGCAACACGGTCGCCGAGGGGGTGATGGCGAGCTGGTCGACGATCCACGTGATCGAGACCCTCGGCGAGGCGAGTCCGTACGCGGGGCTCGGCTTCACCGCCTTCGCCGTGATGTTCACCCTCGGCAGGTTCGGGGGCGACCACCTGCGCGGCAGGCTCGGCCCGCGCGCGGTCGCGCGGGTCTACTGCGCGGTCGCCCTCGTTGCCGCGGCCGTGATCGCGCTTGCGGGCGGCGTCGCCGTTCTAGTCGCGGGATTCGGCCTGCTCGGCTTCGGGGTCGCGCTGGGCTTTCCGTACTCGATGACTGCCGCGGCGCGGCTCGGAAGCGACCCCGCCGCGAGCGCCGCCTGGACGGCGTTCACCGCGATGCTCGGGTTTCAGTTCGCGCCGGTCCTGTTCGGCTATTTCGCCGAGCTCACCTCGCTGCGGCTGGCGTTCGCCCTGCTGCTGCCGCTTCTTCTGATGAGCATGCTCGCGACCTCGAGCCTGTCCGCGGGGGATTCAGGGGCCGACTCCGGCAAGGATTAAAATCCCGCTTTTCGCAGGCGCGTCGCGGGACGTTCCGGCGGGACTGAAACTAAGGGATCATGGCGGCAGGCAAGGGCAAGAAGGACGGCAAGGGCAGGCGGAGGCGCTCCGCGGAGTGGTTCGGCGACACCACGATGCAGCACTTCATCCACCGCAGCTGGATGAAGAACCAGGGCCACCCGCAGCACATGTTCGACGGCCGCCCCGTGATCGGCATCTGCAACACCCACTCGGAGCTCACGCCGTGCAACGCGCACCTGCGCGAGCTCGCCGACCACGTGAAGAGGGGCGTGCTCGAGGCGGGCGGCTTCCCGCTCGAGTTCCCGGTGTTCTCCTGCGCCGAGACCAACCTGCGCCCGACGGCGATGCTGTTCCGCAACCTCGCGAGCATGGACGTCGAGGAGAGCATCCGCGGCCTGCCGATCGACGGGGTCGTGCTGATGACCGGCTGCGACAAGACCACGCCGTCGCTCGTCATGGGGGCCGCGAGCTGCGACTGCCCGGCGATCGCGGTATCGGGCGGGCCGATGCTCAACGGCAACTTCAAGGGCGAGAAGATCGGCTCGGGCACCGCGGTCTGGAAGTTCGACCAGATGGTCAAGGCCGGCGAGATGGACATGTGCACCTTCATGCAGGCCGAGGGCGCGATGTCGCGCTCGGCCGGCCACTGCATGACGATGGGGACCGCGTCGACGATGAACTCGATGACCGAGGCGCTCGGGATCGCGCTGCCGATGAACTCTGCGATCCCGGCGGTCGACGCGCGCCGCCGCACGCTGTGCCAGGAGGCCGGCCGCAGGATAGTCGCGCTCGTCGAGGAGGACGTCCGGCTCTCGGCGATTCTCACCAAGGAGGCCTTCGAGAACGCGATCCGGACCAACGCCGCGATCGGCGGGTCGACCAACGCGGTGATCCACCTGATCGCGATGGCCCGCCGCATCGGCGTCGGGCTCGACCTCGACGACTGGGACAGGCTCGGCCGCGGCGTGCCGACGATAGTCAACCTGATGCCGTCGGGCGAGCACCTGATGGAGGACTTCTATTACGCCGGCGGGCTGCCGGCGGTGATGCGCGCGCTCGGCGAGAACGGCCTGCTCAACAGGGACGCGCCGACCGTGTCCGGCGAAAGCATCTGGGAGAACGTCAAGGACGCAGAGAACAGCGACGAGGACGTGATCAGGCCGTTCGGCAAGGGGCTGGTCGACGAGGGCGGGATCGCCGTCGTGCGCGGCAACCTCGCGCCCGACGGCGCGGTGCTCAAGCCCTCGGCCGCGTCGCCCGAGCTCATGAGCCACAAGGGCCGGGCCGTTGTCTTCGAGTCGATAGAGGACTACAAGGAGCGGATCGACGACCCGGAGCTCGACGTCGACGAGAGCTGCGTGCTGGTGCTCAAGAACTGCGGGCCGAAGGGCTACCCCGGCATGGCCGAGGTCGGCAACATGAGCCTGCCGCCGAAGGTGCTCAAGAAGGGCGTCAAGGACATGGTGCGGCTGTCCGACGCGCGCATGAGCGGGACCGCGTACGGAACCGTGGTGCTCCACGCCTGCCCCGAGGCCGCCGCGGGCGGGCCGCTCGCGCTAGTGGAAAGCGGCGACACGATCGAGCTCGATGTCAAGGCGCGCAAACTCGAGCTGCTCGTCGACGACGAGGAGATCGAGAGGCGCCGCAAGGGGTGGATCCCGCCGCCGATGCCCGAGGGGGGCTACGCCGGCCTGTACGTCAGGCACGTAAACCAGGCCAGCGAGGGCGCCGACCTGGACTTCCTCGTCGGCTGCCGCGGGCACGAAGTGCCCGAGCGGGACTCCCA
This sequence comes from uncultured Gammaproteobacteria bacterium, assembly GCA_964509765.1. Lineage (GTDB taxonomy): Bacteria > Pseudomonadota > Gammaproteobacteria > Tethybacterales > Tethybacteraceae > CAZDYI01. The sequence goes on along the minus strand of CAZDYI010000084.1, from coordinate 10,287 downwards.
CTAGTGCCCGCCCCTGGGGCCTTGGCGTGAGCGACCTGCTCCGGATGGCGAACTGCGTGAGGGCCCTGTCGATCGACGCGGTCGAGCGCGCCAAGTCCGGCCATCCCGGCATGCCGCTCGGCATGGCGGACGCGGCGACGGTCCTGTTCACCGGGTTCCTCAAGTACGACCCGGCAGCGCCGGACTGGCCGGACCGCGACCGCTTCGTGCTGTCGAACGGCCACGGCTCGATGCTTCTCTACAGCGTCCTGCACCTGACCGGCTACGAGGACATGACTCTCGATCAGCTCAAGTCCTTCCGGCAGCTCGGCTCGATCACGCCGGGGCACCCGGAGCACGGCGAGGCCGCCGGCGTCGAGGTGACCACCGGCCCGCTCGGCCAGGGGCTCGCGACCGCGGTCGGCATGGCGTGCGCCGAGCGCCGGCTCGCAAAGGAGTTCGGCGACGGGCTGTTCGACCACAGGACGTGGGTGTTCGCCGGCGACGGCTGCCTCATGGAGGGCGTCGGCCAGGAGGCGGTCTCCCTTGCGGGGAACCTGGGCCTCGGCAAGCTGGTCGTCGTGTTCGACGACAACTCGATCACGATCGACGGCGACACCGCGCTCGCGCGCAACGAGGACGTCAAGGCCAAGGTCGCGGCCTGCAACTGGCGGGTGCTCGAGGCCGACGGCCACGACTTCGGTTCGGTCGAAAAGGCTTTCAGCTCCGCGTGCGAGCCCGGCGACCGGCCGGTCTTCATCGACCTCAAGACCGTGATCGGCTACGGCGCGCCGAACAAGCGCGGGACCGCCGGCGTGCACGGCAGCCCGCTCGGCGCGGACGAGCTCGAGGCTACCAAGCGCGAGCTCGGCTGGGAGCATCCGCCGTTCGAGGTCCCGGCGGACATGCTCGAGTCCTGGCGCGAGGCCGGCAGGCGCGGCGCGGCCGCTCGGGCACAGTGGCAGGGAAGGGTCGACGCGCTCGACAACTCCGGGCGGGCGGCGCTTGAGCGCCGACTCAAGGGCGAGCTCCCGCAGGGCTTCGCCGAGCGATCCCAGGCGCGGCGCGACGAGCTTGCCGCAGAACCCGAGGGAGTGGCGACGAGAAAGGCCAGCCAGGAAGCCATCGAGCACTTCGCCTCCGAGCTCCCGGAGCTCGTCGGAGGCTCGGCCGACCTCACCGGCTCAAACCTTACCAAGGTGGACGGCATGGAGCCGTTTACCGCGGGCGAGCCCGGCAGGTACTTCTTCTTCGGCCCGCGCGAGTTCGCGATGTGCGCAGCGGTCAACGGCATGGCCCTGCACGGCGGCCTGATCCCGTACGGCGGGACCTTCCTGATGTTCTCGGACTACGCCCGCAACGCGATCAGGCTCGCGGCGCTCATGGGGCTGCGGTCCGTGTTCGTGATGACTCACGACTCGATCGGCCTCGGCGAGGACGGCCCGACCCACCAGCCGGTCGAGCACCTAGCGAGCCTGCGCGCGATCCCGGGGCTCCGGGTGTTCCGCCCGGCCGACCGGGTCGAGACCTTCGAGTGCTGGGAGCTCGCACTGCAGCCGGGCTCCGGCCCGTCGCTGCTGTCGCTCACGCGCCAGGGCGTGCCCCAGCTGCGGACCGAGGCGTTCCCGGTCAACAGGTCCGCGCAGGGCGCGTACGTGCTCAAGGAGACCGACGGCCCGCGGGCGCTTACGATCCTCGCGACGGGGTCCGAGGCGCACCTCGCGATCGACGCGGCGGCGCGGCTCGACTCGCAGGGAAGCCCGACCGCGGTGGTCTCGATGCCGTGCTGGGAGCTGTTCGAGGAGCAGGACGGGAAGTACCGGGCCGCGGTGCTCGGGGACGCGCCGAGGATCGCGGTCGAGGCCGCCGGCAAGTTCGGCTGGACGAGATACGTCGGATCCGAGGGCGACGTCGTGGGCCTTGACGGCTGGGGCGTTTCCGCGCCGGCCAAGGACGCCTACGAGCACCTGGGGATTACGGCGGACGCGCTGGTCGAGCTGGGCTCGAAGCGGGCCGCGGCGCCTGCGGAGGCCTAGGCAGGGCAGGCGATGGAGGACTCCTGGGTCGAGAACGTCGAGGCGACGTGCAGGGAGATCGCCTCGAACTTCGGCGAGCTGGTCGAGGTGGCGCCGTGGATCGCGGTCGCGGCCGAGTCGATCGTCGGCGCGCTCGAGGGCGGCAACAAGGTTGTGTTCTGCGGCAACGGCGGCTCGGCGGCCGACAGCCAGCACATCGCGGCCGAGCTCATGGGCAGGTACCTCGTCGACCGCAAGCCGCTTGCGGCGATGGCGCTTACCGTCGACAGCTCAGCGCTGACCGCGATCGGCAACGACTACGGCTTCGACGACGTCTTCTCGCGGCAGCTCCGCGGGATCGGCAGGCAGGGCGACGTGCTCGTCGCGATCTCGACGAGCGGAAGCAGCGCCAACGTCATCGCGGCCGCGCGCGTTGCGCGCGAGATGGGCGTCAAGGTCGTCGCGATGACCGGCCGCGACGGCGGGCAGCTGTCGGGCTACGCGGACACCGCCATCAAGGTCCCGGCGACGAGGGCGGACCGGATCCAGGAGATGCACATCGCCGCGGGCCACATGATCTGCGAGACCGTCGAGAGGGTGATGGCACGGTGAGCGGGCAGATCCGCCAGGCGGTCGTGCTCGTCGGCGGTCGCGCGACCAGGCTCGGGAGCATCGCGCGGGAGACCCCGAAGCCCATGCTCGAGGTCGCCGGCCGGCCCTTCGTCGAGCACCTGCTTGACCGCTCGGCCGAGGAGGGCGTCGAGGACCTGGTGCTCGCCTGCGCGCACCTCAAGGAGCGGTTCGCGGAGAGGTACGACGGCACGGAGCGCGGCGGCATGCGGGTCCGCTGCTTTCAGGAGGAAGAGCCCAGCGGGACAGGCGGGGCGCTGGTCGCGATGGCCGGGATCCTCGATCACCGCTATTTCCTGCACAACGGCGACACCCTGCTGCGCTCGGGCTGGTCGGGCCTTGCCGGCGCCCTCGACCGCCCCGGGATCGAGGCGGCGATGGCGGTCACCGAGGCCGCGGACGCGGGGCGTTACGGAATGGTCGGGCTGGACGCCGACGGCCTGGTGACGGGATTTGCGGAGAAGGCCGGCGGCGGGGGCGGCCCGGTCAACGCCGGGGTCTATGCGCTTGAGCGCAAGGCCCTGGACGGCCTCGGGGCGCCGCTGTCCCTTGAGCGCGACGTGTTCCCCGCGCTGGCCGCGCGCGGCGCCCTCGCCGGCGTGCGCGTCGGCGGCGGCTTCATCGACATAGGCGTGCCGGAGGACCTCGAGCTCGCGGAGGGCTTCGTCACCGGCGCGGAGGGAGGCGGCTGATGGGCGGGACCTTCGTCGCCGGCCACAACGGGCTTGTCGGGTCGGCCGTATGCCGCGCTCTTGAAAGGGACGGAACGCACGAGCTGCTGCTTGCCGGCCGGTCGGAGCTGGACCTCACGGACCAGGCTGCGGTCTACGGCTTCTTCGACCGCCACCGGCCCAAGCGGACGGTCATCGCCGCGGCTGTGGTGGGCGGCATCAAGGCCAACAGCACCTATCCGGGCAGGTTCATCGGCGAGAATCTGATGATCCAGACCAACCTGCTCGAGGCGGCGCGCCGCTCCGGAACCGAAAGGACCGTGTTCCTGTCGTCCAGCTGCGTGTACCCCCGCGAGGCTCCGTTGCCCACCAAGGAGGAGAGCCTTCTCACCGGAGTGCCGGAGCAGACGAACGAGTGGTACGCGGTCGCCAAGATCGCAGGGATGAAGATGGCGCAGGCGTACTCCCTGCAGTACGGGATGGACTGCACGACCTTGCTGCCCTGCAACCTGTACGGGCCGTTTGACAACTTCGACCTTGAAAACTCGCATGTCCTGCCTGCGCTTCTCCGCAAGATCCACGAGGCGAAGGAGTCGGGGCGCGAGGAGGTGGAGCTGTTCGGGACCGGAACGCCGACCAGGGAGTTTCTGCACGCCGACGACCTGGCCGAGGCGTGCCTGCTTGCCCTGGACGGCAAGGTGCGGCACGACGTCGTCAACGTGGGTTCGGGGGTTCCCACCTCGATAGCGGATCTTGCCGGGATGGTCAGGTCGGCAGTCGGGTACGAAGGGAGAATACGCTGGAACGGCACGCTCGACGGCGATGCGGAGAAAATGGTTGACAGCACAAGGATTCACGAGACTGGGTGGAAGCCGCGGATCTCCCTTGCCGACGGGATAGCGAGCACCTACGAGTGGATGATCAAGAACATCGAAGGACTCCGCGAGGTCAAGCACGGGACGACCCTGCTTGCGGGGGGCACGGCGCCATGAGCGCAAAGCGCGCCCTGGTCACGGGCATGTCCGGAATGGTGGGATCGCACCTGTCCGAGTTCCTCCTCGACAACACCGACTGGGAGGTCGTCGGCATGATCAGGTGGCGCAGCCCCCTCGACAACATCAAGAGGATGGTGGACGAGGCCAACGGCAGCGGCCGGGTCCGGTTCGTCTACGCCGACCTGCGCGACACGGTCGCGGTGTCCAAGGCGGTGCGCGACGCCGCGCCGGACTACGTGTTCCACCTGGCCGCGCAGAGCTACCCGATGACGAGCTTCGACTCGCCGCTGGACACCCTGGACACGAACATCCAGGGCACAGCGAGGCTGCTCGAGGCGGTCCGCGACCGCGCCCCGGAGGCGTGGGTCCATGTCTGCGCCTCGTCGGAGGTCTTCGGCAAGGTGAGCGCCGAGAACCTCCCGCTCAAGGAGGACGCCCCGTTCCACCCGGCGTCGCCGTACGCGATCTCGAAGATCGGCACGGACCTGGTCGGCAGGTTCTACGCCGAGGCGTACGGAGTGAGGGCGATGACGACGCGGATGTTCACCCACACCGGGCCGCGCCGCGGCGACGTGTTCGCCGAGTCGACCTTCGCCAAGCAGATCGCGATGATCGAGGCCGGGCTGATACCGCCGGTGGTCATGGTCGGAAACCTGGAGTCCAAGCGCACGGTCGCCGACGTCCGGGACGCCGTCCGCGCGTACCACATGCTGCTCACGGTCGACCCGGTGCCCGGGGAGTACTACAACATAGGCGGCAACCACGTCTGCAAGATCGGCGACGTGCTCAGCGACCTGATCGGGCTGTCGACCTTCGGCGGCAAGATCGAGGTGCGCCAGGACCCCGCCCGCATGCGCCCGCTTGACGCGGACCTGCAGGTGCCGGACACGGCGAAGTTCAGGGAGCACACCGGGTGGCAGCCGGAGATTCCCTACGAGCGGACGATCGCCGACCTGCTCGACTACTGGCGCGGCAAGGTCAAGGCCGGGTCGCCGCTGCTGACGCGCTGAACCCGGGGACGACCTGCCGGACCCGCTCGCCGCTGCGGCTGAGCTTCGGCGGCGGCGGGACCGAGTTCGACGGCTACTCGGGCGCGCACGGCGGGGCCGTGCTCAACACGACCATACGCAGGTTCGTGTACGCGTCGGCCACTGCGCAGGAGGAGGTGTCGTTCGCGTCGCTCGAGGGCTTTTGCGAGGAGAGCTTCCCGGCGGGATCGGTCAGCCCTCCCGAGCACAGGGACCTCCGGCTGCACCATGCGGCCTACACGCGGATGGTCGGCTCGCACAACGGCGGCAGGGACCTGCCGCTGCGGCTGAGCACCCTCAGCGAGGTCCCGGTCGGCTCGGGGCTCGGCTCGTCTTCGGCGATCACCGTCGCGATCGTAAGGTGCCTTGACGCGGTCATGGGGATCGGGCTCGACAAGGGCGCCGTCGCGTCAACCGCGCACGACATCGAGCGCCGCGACCTCGGCCTCAAGGGCGGCAGGCAGGACCACTACGCCGCGGCGTACGGCGGGATGAACTTCATCGAGTTCAACAGGGACGGCTCGGTGGACGTGGAGCCGGTCGCGGTGTCCGAAGACTTCAGGGCCGAGCTCGAGCACTCCCTCATCCTGTACTTCACCGGCGTCAGCCGCGAGTCGTCGAACATCATCCAGGACCAGCTCGAGCGGATTTCCGGCGATGACAGCAAGGCGATGGAGGGCCTGCACCTGATCAAGCGCAACGCCTACGAAATGAGGGAGGCGATGGAAAAAGGCGACGTCGCGCGCCTCGGCAAGCTGTTCCACGAGTCGTGGCTCGCCAAGCGCGAGACGGGCAGCAAGGTCTCGACCCCGATGATCGACGGGCTCTACCGGGCGGCGCTCGACGCCGGCGCGCTCGGCGGGAAGATCTCCGGCGCCGGAGGCGGCGGCTTCATGATCCTGCTCTGCCGGCCCGAGAGGAAGGCGGCCGTCCTCAAGGCGCTGCCCGACTCAGACGGCCGGGACTGCAGCTGCTCGTTTGACGGCGAGGGGTCGGTCACCTGGCGGACGGAGGCGTGACCGCAAGCAAGGTCATAATCGACACCGACCCCGGGGTCGACGACGCGATGGCAATCTCGTTCGCCTTCGCCCACCCCGGGATCGAGGTCGCAGGCATCACGACGGCCCTGGGCAACGTTCCGCTTGAGACCGCGACCGCGAACGCGATCCGCATTTGCGAGGCGAACGGCGCCGGCGTACCGGTCTGCGAGGGCGAGCCCGAGGCCGTCGCCGGCGAGGCCCTCAAGTGCCCGTTTTGGGTGCACGGCGAGGACGGGCTCGGCAACACCGGCCTGCCGCCGCCGCGGGGCGCCGCGGACCCGCGCGGCGCGGTCGACTTCATCGCGGAGACCCTGCTCGCGAGCCCAGGCGAGGTCACCCTGGTCCCGGTGGGGGCGCTCACCAACGTCGCCCGGCTCGTCGAGCGCCGGCCCGAGGCCGTCGCATGCGCGAAGGCGGTGGTGGTCATGGGAGGAGCGGCGCACGTCCCGGGAAACGTCACCCCGCTTGCCGAGTTCAACGTCGCGTGCGACCCCGAGGCGGCCGACGCCGTGTTCGGCGCCGGCTGGCCGGTGGTGATGGTCGGCCTGGACGTTACCGGAAACACCGTGCTGACCGCCGCCGACTTCAGGGAGATCACGGACGCCAACCCCGGGATGGACTTCCTCGGGCGGGCCGCGGCGAACTACATCGACTTCTACACACGGCACGTCGGCCTCGAGGGCTGCTGCATGCACGACGTCTGCGCGGTTGCGCACGTCGTCGAGCCGGACATCCTGACCCTGGAGGACGCAAGGATCAGGGTGTGCCTCGAGGGCCCGGCCCGGGGCAAGACCGCGGTGATGCCCGACTTCATGGAGCGGTCGCTCACGGACTGGATCGAGAGGCCGCAGTGGTCCGGCGAGGAGTTCCCGAAGGACCTGGAGAGGTGGATGGCCAGGCCGCGCCAGCGCTACGCCGCGGCGATCGACAGGGAGCGGATGGTCCGGCTTTTCGTGGAGACGCTCAAGGGCGGGTAGGAGGCCGCGGCCGCTTTGTTAGAATACTGAACACTATTCAAGCAAAGGTTGCGAAGCCGCCGAGGGGCGGCAAGAGAAAGGGTGCGGGGCGCCCGCCCGGCCAGGGCCGCTACGGCGAGCCGACCAAGCCGGTGCGCATACCGGTCAGCCTGGTCGGCAAGGTCTCAGAGGCGCTCGCGGGCGGAACGTACCGGCTGCCGCTTTTCGGCAGCAAGGTGTCGGCGGGCTTTCCGTCGCCGGCCGACGACTTCGTCGAGGCGCGGCTGGACGCGAACGACCTGGTCATCGACAACCCGACTGCGACCTTCTTCATGCGGGTTTCCGGAGAGTCGATGGCCGACGCCGGCATCCTTCCCGGCGACTACATCGTGGTCGACCGCAGCGTCGAGCCGCGGGCCGGCATGATCGTCGTAGCGGCGGTCGACGGCGAGTTCACGGTCAAGCGCCTGGCGCGCTCCGGCGGCCGGCCGGTTCTGCGGGCCGCGGGTCGCGGCCACGCCGACATCGTCCCCGGCAAGGGCGAGGAGCTCAAGGTGTTCGGGGTCGTGCGCGGCCTGGTGCGCAGGATCGAGGACTGAGCCAGGGGGTTCGCCATGCATGCCCTGCTCGACTGCAACAGCTTCTACGCATCCTGCGAGCGCCTGTTCCGGCCCGATCTTTGCGGGCGGCCGGTCGCGGTGCTCTCGAACAACGACGGCTGCGTGATCGCGCTCAGCTCAGAGGCCAAGGAGCTGGGCATCAAGGTCGGGACCCCGTACTTCGAGTGCCGCGCGAAGCTGAGGAGGGCGAACGGCTGCGTGTTCTCGTCGAACTTCGCGCTCTACGGCGACATCTCGTCGCGCGTGATGGACTGCCTGCGCGAGCGCCTCGGCGAGATCAGGGTCTACTCGATCGACGAGGCCTTCTTCGAGGTCTCCGGCAGCGAGGCCGGCAGGATGCTTCCCGACGTGTGCGCAACCGTGAGGCGCTGGTGCGGGATCCCGGTGAGCGTCGGAGCGGGGGAGACGAGGACGCTGGCCAAGGTCGCCAACCGCCTGGCCAAGCGGCGGCTTGCGGGCGCAGGCGGCTCTTGCGTGATTGGCGAGGGCGTCGGGCGCGAGGAGGCCCTGCGGCTCACGCCGGTCGGCGACGTCTGGGGAATAGGGAGAAGGCTGTCGAAAAGGCTGGCCGCCCGGGGCATGGAGAGCGCGCTCGACTTCAGCCGCCTGCCGCCAGACGAGGTCAGGAGCGAGATGGGCCTGCCGGCGATGCTCACCGTGAAGGAGCTCAACGGCGAGCCGTGCATCGGGCTTCGGGGCCCGGCGTGGCGCAAGTCGATCATCCACTCCCGCTCCTTTCCGGGGCGCACCGGCGACGCCGGGACGCTCGTGTCGGTGACGAGGTCCTTTGCCGCGCGCGCAGCGGAGCGGGCGCGGAAGCTGGGACTGCGGGCCGGGATGGTAGGCGTGTACCTGACGACCGGCAGGCACGGCAGCGGCGAGCGCCACACCGAAAGCCGCGCCGTCCCGGTGGCCCCGCCGAGCAGCGACAGCTGGGAGCTGATGGCGCTTGCGGAGTCGCTGGTCCGGGCGATGCACCGGCCGGGGTGCGCTTACGTGAAGTCTGGAGTTACCCTTCTGGAGCTGACAGGGCAGGGACAGGGCGAGCTCGAAATCGACAGGGGTCGGCCGGGCCGCGGCCGCCTGCTGGAGGCGGTCGACCGGCTGAACCGGCGCTACGGGCGCGAGGCGGTGCGCTTCGGCGGCCTGCGCTGGCGCCAGAACCGGAACCTGCTTTCCCCGAGCTACGTCTCCTGCCGCGACGACTTGCCGCAGGTGAGCTGACGGCCGCTCGGGCTCTGATTTGAGAAGCAGATCCGTTTTCGTCACTGCCGGCAGGGCGTGCCGTAATCGGAGTGTTTTCATTCGTGATGATGCTCATGCCCGACGAGCTCCAGGCCGACATCTACGAGTCCCACGTCAGGGACAGCCTCAAGAAGGGCGCGGCGCTCGCGTCACGCCTCGGCAGCAGGGACAGGCTCGCCATCCTTGCCGTCTCGCAATCAGGCAAGCCGATGCATCGAAACGCAGTGTTCATGCGTCGATTGCCGCCAGCATATCTTCCCGTATTGTTCCTTTCATGCCTTAATTATTTCCGTTATGAGCACTTATTGTCAATCTATTTCAGCCCATCATCCGTTTTTGTTCTCGCCGAGGGAACTTGAGGTATAATTCCTGGCATGCCGGCAGGAACAGGTCCAGGCGAGGCTGCAGCAGCGGATGACCCCCTCAAGGGGGCCGTCCCGGACATGCTGGCAGCCAGGGTCGAGTTTCCGTTCGTGACGGAGATCGGCATTCCCTTCTCCGCGGTCAAGGTCCGGGATGCCCTGGGCGGGGACTATCCGGTGATGAGCCTGAAGCAGCGGGTCATCAGGACCCGGGGAGGCAAGGACGGGGACCCGCCAGCAAACGAGCTGCACGACCTGGTCTGGCGCCTGTCTGAAAACGGTCTGCAACGCGGCTGGAGCGTTGCCCTGTCCGGAGGGCGCGTGGAGCTGGAGGCAGGCGGCTGCTATGAAAGGGAGGCCTTCTTCGAAAGGCTCGCCAATGTGGTGGACAGGATGCGCGAGGCGTTCGGTCCCGGGTGCTGCAGCGGCGTGGGCCTGCGCCTGTTCAACGAGGCCGGCCCGGGCGCCGCCTGCGAGTCGGTCCTTGGGGAAGGTTCCGGGTCCGGGCTGCGAGGAAGCGCTGTTCAGGGGGCGAACGGCGGGTCGAGCAGGACGGAGGTTGCCTGGCGGACCGAGTCCGGAACCGTGGTCAGGAGCAGCTGGGGCCAGCTGTCAGCGGAGGGTTTCGAGGCCGGGATCTCCAACGGCAAGGACGCAGGGCCGGGCTGGGCGCTGGAGGTGGACCTGCACAAGGAGGACGTCGTCCCCTTTGAGGCCGGGCCCGTCGCCGAGGCGGCGGAGGCGCT
>CAZDYI010000083.1:0-4644 GCA_964509765.1 uncultured Gammaproteobacteria bacterium | reverse complement strand
TCCATCCGCACGGCCGCCACCGGCGCGGGCGGTCCCCCGATCTCGCGGGCGAAGACGAACAGCGCGTCGCCGGGTCCTGCCTGCGCCGACAGCCCCGGGTCGATCAGGACGTTCAGCCTCAGCTCCCCGGACGCAGCAGCGCCGCCCCCGCCGGAGGACTGCGAGCGCGACTCGTAGGCGAACCTCATGAACCGCTCGCTCTGTGACGGCTCCCCGGCGATCGCGGCCATGCGCTCGAAGGTTTCCGCGGCCAGTTCGTGCTCGCCCCTCGCCTCTGCCGCCGCGGCGTACAGCCACAGCGCGAGCACGTGCCCGGGGTCGATCTCGATCGCGCGCTCGACGTGCGCGAGCGCCTCGCCCTCTAGCCCTCCGCCTTCGGCGAGCGCAACGGCCTCTGCGAGCATCACGAGCTCGTCGGCGCCCTCTCCGCGGACCTCGATCAGCCCCCTGGCCGCCTCGGCCGCATCGCCGTAGCGCTGCAGGGTCATAAGCGACCTGTACAGCAGCTCCCTCGCGCGGTCGTCACCGGGGTCCCTTTCGATGTGCTCGCTGAGCTTCTCGACTGCGGCCGGCAGGTCCAGCTCCGGGCTCGCCCTGGACACCGCCGCCTGGCGCTGTGTCTCCGGCGTGGTGAAGGCGAGATCCGGCTCGCCCACCTGCAGGTAGGCGAGCCCTGCGACAAGCGGAATGAACACCGCGACCGCGATCCTGGCCTTCCTCGCCAGCCCGTCCTCTTCGCTGCCCGCCGCGTCCGATCCGGCTACTTTCTTCCTTGCGGCTTCGATCTCGCGGTCTATCCCGGCCGTCATCTCCCGCGCCTTGTCGGCATCCAGCAGGCCTTTGTCAACGTCCCGGCCGATCTCCTCCTTCCGCTGCAGCAGCGCTCGGACCTCTGCAGGACCATCCGCTTGCATCTCTTCCTGGCGCTGCCTGCGGGACGGCCCTGTGCAGATCAGGACGGCAGCGGCAAGCAGCGCCGCGGCGCCCAGGTAGAACGCAAGGGTCATTCCGGCGTCCCGCTTGGCGGCCCTGCTGCCTTTCCCTTGCGGGCAAGCCTGCGCAGGAACAGCAGCGCGAACAGCATCAGGGCGAACGGCCCGGCCCAGAGCGCGTAGGTCGACCCGCGCACCGGCGGCCGGAACAGAACGAAGTCGCCGTAGCGCTCGAGCATGAACGCGATGATCTCCTCGTCGCTCGCGCCTGCCTTGACCATGTCGCGGACGACCTCCCTGAGGTCCGAGGCGAGGTCCGCGCTCGAGTCCGCCAGGCTCTGGTTCTGGCAGACGAGGCAGCGCAGCAGCTCGGTCAGCTCGGCGTAGCGCTCGCGCTGCTCCGGGGTGTCGAACTCGAACTGCTCGAAGGCGGCGAAGGCAGGGAGCGGGGCGCAAAGGGCCGCGGCGCACAACAGGGCCGCAAGCAGGGTCCGCGGCATCACCCGCCGCCTGCGCCGGAGGCGATGCGCAGCACCTCGCCTGCGTCCGTTGCCGTCATCGGCCCGATGTGCTTGTGGAGGACGATCCCGCCGGCGTCGATGACGTAGGTCTCGGGCACCCCGTAGACGCCGAGGTCTATGCCGATGTCGCCTTCCCTGTCGACAAGTGAGGCCGAAAACGGGTCGCCATGCTCGGCCAGCCAGCCGGTCGCGTCTTCCCTGTCGTCCTTGTAGTTGAGGCCGACCACCTCAAGGCCGCTGTCCGACAGCATGGTCACCTGGGGGTGCTCAAGCAGGCAGGGCGCGCACCATGAGGCCCAGACGTTCAGCACCCAGACCCGGCCCCTGAAGTCCGAGGTCGAGACCGGCTCCCCGTTCTCGTCGCCGAGCACGGGCGCCGAGAAAGCCGGAAGCTCCTTGCCTACGAACGGCGACGGGACGCGCGATGGGTCGCGGCCGAGCCCGAGCATGAGCACGGCGACCAGCGCCGCGAACGGCGCTAGCGCAAGCGCGAACCGAGCGACGTGCCCCCACGGACCGCGGGGGGCGCCGGACCGCGCAGCGGCGTTTGGCGAGTCGGCCAAGGCTCAGGCGGACGCAGGCCTGCGGAACCTCGCGTCTGTCGCCGCGACGATCCCGCCGAGCGCCATAAGCGCGGCCCCCGCCCAGATCCACCTTATGAACGGCTTGACCTGCAGCCGCGCGCTCCAGCTGCCGTCGTCGAGGCGGTCGCCGAGCGAGACGTACACGTCGCGCAGGGGCCCGACGTCTATCCCGGCCTCGGTCATCGGCATCGCCGACGAGGGGTAGAGCCGCTTCTCGGCGATGATCGTCGACTCCGCCCCCGACGGGTGCGTGAGGGCTACCCGCCCCTGGTCGGCGGTGTAGTTGGGGCCCTCGACCTCGGCGACCTCGCTGAGCGTGAAAACGTGCCCGCCCATTTCCACCGCCTCGCCCGGGACCAAGCGCACGTCGCGCTCGAAGCCGTAGTAGGAAACGAACGTAACCCCCAGTATGAACACGGCAATTCCGAAGTGCCCCAGCGCCATCCCGAGCTGCCCGCCCTTGCGCGACAGCGCCCCGCGCAGCTGCCCGGCGGTGGTGACGGCGATCCAGGCGGCAAGGGTGGAGCCGACCGCGGCTTGCCAGACGTAAGCGTCGAACAGCAGCAGGGGCAGGGCGGGGCCGACGAGCAGACTGGCGGCAAGTGGCTTCCACGTCGCGCGCAGGATCCGGCCGGCGCTGTCCGCGCGCCACTTGACAAACATCGCGAAGCCGACCACCAGTGCCGCAGGCATCATCAGCGGCAGCAGGACGGCGTTGAAGTACGGGGGCCCGATCGAGATCTTCTCGTCGCCGAGCGCCTCTAGGCCCAGCGGGTAGACCGTCCCGAGCAGGACGGTGAACACCGCGACGGTCATGAACACGCTGTTGAGCAGCAGGCACATCTCGCGCGAGGTCGCCCGGAACTCGCCGGCGGCCGCAAGCAGCGGCGCGCGCCAGGCGTACAGGACCAGCGAGCCGCCCACGACCGCCGCAAGCAGCAGCAGGATGAACAGGCCGCGGGCCGGGTCCGAGGCGAACGCGTGCACCGAGGTGAGCACCCCCGAGCGGACCAGGAACGTCCCGAGCAGGCTGAGCGCGAACGCCAGCACCGCCAGCAGCACGCTCCACGACTTGAACAGCCCGCGCTTGTCGGACACCGCGAGCGAGTGGATCAGCGCCGTCCCGGCCAGCCACGGCATCAGCGAGGCGTTCTCGACCGGGTCCCAGAACCACCAGCCGCCCCAGCCGAGCTCGTTGTAGGCCCACCAGCTCCCGAGGACTATCCCGACGGTCAGGAACGACCAGGCGCAAAGCGTCCACGGCCGCGCCCAGCGCATCCAGACCGAGTCCGAGCGCCCCTCGATCAGCGACGCGACCGCAAGGGCGAACGCGACCGCAAAGCCGACGTAGCCCATGTAGAGCATCGGCGGGTGGACGACGAGCCCCGGGTCCTGCAGCAGGGGGTTGAGGTCCGCCCCGTCGGCTGGCGGCGGGTACAGCCGGTCGAAGGGATTCGAGGTGAGGATCATGAAAAGCAAAAACCCGGCGCTTACCATCCCCATCACCGCAAGCGCGCGGGCTCGCAGCATCGGGTCCATGTTCGCCGAGCGCATCGCAAGGGCCGCCCCCCAGCCCGCGATCATCAGCGACCACAGCAGCAGCGAGCCCTCGTGGCCGCCCCAGACGGCCGACACCCGGTAGAACAGCGGCAGCTCCAGGTTCGAGTTCTCGGCGACGTACCGCACCGAGAAGTCGTGGCCGACGAACGACGCGCCGAGGGCCGCTATCGCTGCGGCAAGGAACAGGAACTGGCCGGCCGCGGCGTTTTTCGCCATCGCCGCGAGCGGGGCCGAGTCCCTCGCCGCGCCGAGAAGCGGCACGCACGACTGCACCAGCGATAGTGCAAGGGCGAGGACCAGGGCGAACTGCCCGAGCTCGGGGATCAGCGCGGGACCTCCACGGTCCTTGCCGCCTCGAGCGCAGCTGCGGCCTCGGGCGGCATGTAGTTCTCGTCGTGCTTGGCGAGCACCTCGGTCGCCATGAACTCCCCGCCTTCCGTCAGCCTCCCCTTGACGACGACCCCCTGGCCCTCCTTGAACAGGTCGGGGAGGATCCCCTCGTAGGTGACCGTTATCTCGTTGGCGGTGTCGGTCACGTCGAATGAGACCGCGAGGCTGCCCGCCTGCCTTGCGACCGAGCCCTCGGCTACGAGGCCGCCCACCCGCACCAGCGTGTCGGTACGGGCCTCGCCGCCTGCGATCTGGGTCGGCGTGAAGAAGAACAGCAGGTTCGAGCGGAAGGCGTTGACCGACAGCGCGACCGCGACGGCGACGCTCGCCGCCATGAACAGCGTCCAGCCGAGCCGGCGCTTCTGCGTAGGGGTCATCGCGCCCTGTCCCGCAGCCTGCGCAGCGTCCGGCTCTTCCTGCCGACCGCGTGCGCGGCCATGGCCGCGAGGACGGCGAAGCAAAAGGCGTATGCGCCCCAGACGTGGGCGCCGTAGCTGCCCATCGCGAGCCACTCGAGGACCGCCTCCCAGCTCATGCGGCCTTGCCCTTGAGGACGTCCGCCACCCAGGAGCTCTTCGCCTCGCGCTCGAGCAGCTCGGCCTGCATGCGGAGCAGGGCGATGAGCGCGAACAGGACGGTGAACGCGACCGCCATGAC
>CAZDYI010000082.1:0-1544 GCA_964509765.1 uncultured Gammaproteobacteria bacterium | reverse complement strand
ACCATCTCGGCGACGGTCCGCACCGCCTCCTCGCGGGGGATCATCGTAGGCTCTTCGTCGGTGCGGCTCTTGTGCTCGACCTGTCCCGACGAGAGGCCGCGCTTGGACACCACCAGCCTGTGCGGTATTCCGAGCAGGTCGCCGTCGGCGAAGGCTGCCCCCGGGCGCAGGCCGCGGTCGTCCAGCAGGACGTCGACCCCGGTTTCCATGAGTCCTGAGTAGATGGACTCGGCCTCAGCGCGCACCTCGTCCTCCTTGCCGATCGGAAGCACCGTCACAGAAAACGGCGCTATCGACGGCGGGAACACGATCCCGCGCCCGTCGTTGTTCTGCTCGATCGCCGCGGCTACGATCCTCGTCACTCCGATGCCGTAGCACCCCATCTCGATCGGCAGCGACTTGCCGCCCTCGTCCTCGAAGGTCGCGCCCATCGCCTCCGAGTACTTGGTCCCGAGGTAGAAGATGTGGCCGACCTCTATCCCGCGGCTGAGCGAAAGCGGCTTGCCGTCGGGGCCGGCCTCCCCCTCCTTCGCCATGCGCAGGTCGGCGAAGCGCGGCTCGCCGCAGTCCCTGCCGAAGTTGACGTTCAGCAGGTGCCTGCCGTCCTCGTTTGCCCCGCAGGCGAAGTCGGCGCAGCCGGCAAGGGCGTGGTCGGCGATCACCGGCAGCGGCATGCCGACGGGACCGAGCGAGCCGAAGCCCGCGCCGATGATCTCGCGCGCCCGTTCCGGCTCGGCGAGCCTTGCCGCGCCCCCGACCTCGGGCAGCTTGCCGGCCTTCGAGACGTTCAGCGAGTCGTCGCCTGCGAGCAGCAGCGCAGCCATGCCGGCCTCGCCCTCGACGACCATCGTCTTGACGCAGCGCCCCATCGGCGGCGGCTCGGGCAGGAATTCCCGCAGCTGGTCGATCGACTCGACGCCCGGCGTGTCGACCTTCTCCATCTCCGCCCCCGGCTTCGGGCGGGAGCTTCCGTCGGCAGGCGCGCACGGGACCTGGTCGAGGCTTGCCGCGTAGCCGCCCTCGGTCGACGCGATTACTCCCTCGCCGTTTTCAGCGACGACCAGGAACTCCTCGGACTTGTTGCCGCCGATCGCGCCGGTGTCCGCGTCGACCACCTTGTAGTCGAGGCCGACCCTGTCGAAGATCCGCACGTAGGCGTCGCGCATCGCTCCGTAGCTCCTCAGCGCGCCTTCGGCGTCTCGGTCGAAGGAGTAGGCGTCCTTCATGATGAACTCGCGGGCGCGCATCACCCCGTGGCGCGGGCGGATCTCGTCGCGGAACTTGGTCTGGATCTGGTAGAGGTTGAACGGCAGGTGGCGCCAGCTCGTGACGCTCGAGCGCGCGAGGTCGGTGACGACCTCCTCGTGGGTCGGGCCGAGGCAGCAGTCGCGGTCGTGGCGGTCGGTGAACCGCAGCAGCTCGGGGCCGAAGTGGTCCCAGCGGTGCGACTCGCGCCACAGCTCGGCGGGCTGGACGCTCGGCATGAAGACCTCGGCGGCGCCCGCGCGGTCCATCTCCTCTCGGACGATCCCCTCGACCTTGCG
>CAZDYI010000081.1:0-3439 GCA_964509765.1 uncultured Gammaproteobacteria bacterium | reverse complement strand
GATGTGCGCCTGTGCGTAGTCGCCAGGAAGGGCGCCGAAGCGGTCGATGAACGAGAACCACGCGATCTTGAGCGAGTTCTGGCGGTCCGCAATCGCGCGGACCTTGGCGTTGTTGATCAGCTCCTGGCCCTTGAGGATGCCGCCGAGCAACAGCCCGATGATCACCAGGACGATCGCGATCTCCACGAGCGTGAAGCCGCGGCTTGCTAGGGTTTCAGACCCCCCCCCCTTTACTGTTCATGGTCATAGCCTCCCGGCGAAAGCATGGCTGAAAGTATACCAAATCAATTCTCGGCAAAAGGTGGAACCGCATGCCTGGCGCCCGGCAATCCCGAAAGCATCTGCGACCGCGTACTTTGCCGCAGGACGCCGCCGGCGATGCCCGAGGAGCCTCAATCACCCTCGCGTTCGGAAAGGAAGTCAGCGACGTGGCCGATCTCCTCCTCGGAAATGGAGTGCCCCATTGAGGGGTAGAGCCGCAGGTCGACCGCGTGGCCTCGTTTTCGCAGGATCTCCGCCGCCTCGGGGGCGTGGGACGGCGGGACGATGTCGTCGAGCTCGCCCGAGCCGATGAAGACCGAAGTGCTCTCCGAACCCTCGCCTGCCTCTTTGTCGAGTGTCAGGGGAAAGGGCAACAGCCCCGATAGCGCGACTATCGCGCGAAGCGGCTCAGGCTGTCGCAGGCCTGCAAAGAGCGCGATCGCGCCGCCCTGCGAGAATCCAGCCAGGACGATGCGGTCGCGCGGGATTCCATTCCCTACTTGCTCCTCGATCAGCCCGCCGACTATTGCGGCGCTCTCCCGAACGCCCCTCTCGTCGCCGCCGGCCATCCGCTCGAGCTCGATGACGTCGAACCAGCCGCGCATCTCCATTCCGCCGTTGAGGGTGATAGGCCGAACCGGGGCGTCGGGGAACAGCCAGCGCACGTCTGGCCTCGGCCACAGCGCGGGCGCCAGGGAAAGCAGGTCGCGGCCGTCGGCGCCCAGGCCGTGCAGGACGATGCAGCAGCGCGTCGCCTCGCCGTCCGGGTTGACCTCGATCACCGCGGCCTCCCGCGCCGCCCGTCGAGCTCAAATCCGACGGCCGCGAACAGCCTGTTCCAGTCGAATGCAGGGCCGGGGTCGGTTTTGCGCCCCGGCGAGACGTCGCAGTGCCCGGCGACGGCGCAAAGCGACGGCAGCTCCCCGCGCAGCGAAGGTAGCAGTCCGCAGAGGGTTTCGTACTGGGCGTTCTCGTAGGGCAGGTCGTCCGTGCCCTCGATCTCTATGCCGACCGAGAAGTCGTTGCAGGGACCCCTGCCGTCCCATTCGGACTCCCCCGCATGCCAGGCGCGGCCGGAGCATGGGACGAACTGGACCAGCTCGCCGTCGCGGCGGACCAGGAAGTGAGCGGACACCCTCAGCTCCTCCAGCGCGGGGTCCTGCGCCCTGTTGAGGAACAGGTCCTCGATTCCGCCGCCGCCGAACTCGCCCGGCGGAAGCGAGATGCCGTGGAGGAGGGCGAGCTCGACGTCGGCCCCGAGCGGCCGCGCGTCATGGTTCGGCGACGGCGAGCGCCGGGCACCGGGGTGCCATCCATCGTCGAACGTGCCGCTCACCGCTCCCGCGCGAGCCTCTCGTTCGCCGCCGCGAGCTCCTCCGGGGTGTCGATGCCGCAGGTGAACTCCTTCGCCCGGACAACGGCGATCCTCCAGCCGTTGCCGAGCCAGCAGAGCTGCTCGAGGCCCTCGCTTTGCTCAGGTCCGGTCGGCTTCATGCCAGCGATTTCCGCAACCTTGCCCGGCGCGAAGGCGTAGATCCCGATGTGCCCCATGTAGGCGGGCGGATCGTCGTCCGGATTGCGCCGGGCCGGGATCGCGGCGCGCGAGAAGTACATCGCGAACCCCGGGCTGTCGGTTACGACCTTGACGATGTCCGGCGATTCGGCCTCGTCCGCTCCTATCGGGCCGGCGGCGGTCGCGCAGTTGCAGTCCCCCTTGCCGGCGCGCTCGCCGAGCTCGGCGATCAGCTCGGGGTCCGCTTCGGGCTCGTCGCCCTGAAGGTTGACGACCACGCCGCCGATCCCGAGCTCCCCGGCCGCGGCCGCCGTCCGCTCCGAGCCGCTCCTGCACGCGCCGGTGATGACCGTCTCGAAGCCGGCGGCCTTCGTCACCTCAGCGACCTTCTCGGAGTCGGTCGCCGCTACCACGCGCTCGGCGCCGGAGAGCGCGGCGCGCTCGAGGACGCGGACGAGCATGGGCTTGCCTGCGACGTCGGCAAGGGGCTTGCCCGGCAGGCGCCTCGACTCAAGCCGCGCCGGGACGACGACCGAGAAGCTCACCGGCCGTCGCCGGGGCCGTCGGGAAGGAAGGTTGCGTCGTCGGCGATCAGGTGGGGGATTCCGTCCTCGTCGATCGGGTACGAGAGCCGGCACCGGCTGCAGACCAGGGCGTCCTCATCTCGCCTGTGCTCCAGCGGCCCCTTGCACTCGGGGCAGACGATTATCTCAAGCAGTCCCGGCTTCATTAACCAGCGCGGCCAGCTTGTCGAGCAGTTCCTTTTGCAACGTTGGGCGCTGCCTGAATACCAGGATCCGGCCGTCCTTCAGTCGGCGGCATTTTATTTCATCCTTTTCGGTCATAACCACTGCGTCCGCCTTGATCCCCTCCAGGTCGGGCGCTGAATAAGGATGGTGGTCGGGGAACGCATGCACGGAGTCGGGCTCGACTCCGTGGCGGCGCAGGTCGGCTAGGAACTCCTCGGGCTCGGCGATGCCCGCAACCGCGGCGACCGACTTGTCCGCAAGCGCCGCCGGGTCGGTGACGCTTCCTTCGCCGTCGACCAGCTCCGGGTCGCTGAGCGCCAGGGAGAACTCGCCGGCGGATTCCGGCTTGCCCTTGCGCACGACCGCGTCGACCGACCGGAGCCTGGACGCGGGCTCGCGCAGAGGCCCGGCGGGCATGGGCCAGCCGTTGCCGAGCCCGTAGCCCTCGCTGAGGACCGCAAGCTCCGCGTCGCGGCCGAGCGCGAGGTGCTGCAGCCCGTCGTCGCTGACGATCACGTCGGTGCCGGGATTGCGCTCGAGCAGCAGTCGCGCCGCCTCGGGGCGCCGCTTCGCGACCGCGACGGGCGCGCCTGTCCTCTCCGCAACGAGGGTTGCCTCGTCGCCCTGTTCGGCCGCGTCCCCCTCAGCAGTGACGATTGCGGGCCCGCTTCCGCTTCGTCCGTGTCCGCGCGAGACGACTCCCGGCTTGAGCCCGCGCTCGCGCAGGCCCTCGACGAGCGCGATGACAAGGGTGGTCTTTCCGCCGCCGCCGGCGGTGATGCAGCCCGCGACGATGACGGGGACCGGCGCGCGGTAGACGGGCAGGAGCTTCGCCCGGTAGGCAAGCCGCCTCAGCGAGACGGCAAGCAGGAAAAGCAGCGACAGCGGGAGCAGGGCGGCGTTGCCAAGTCCGCGT
>CAZDYI010000080.1:0-3327 GCA_964509765.1 uncultured Gammaproteobacteria bacterium | reverse complement strand
GGCAGGGCTACGGATGCGACATCGTGCAGGAGTACGTCGATATCGCCCGAGAGCGCCTGCGCGACCTCGAAACGGGCCGGCTGCGCACCCGGCCCATGGGGCGTCCCATCTACGATCCGAACCTGCCCAACGGGGGGCATTGATGCGGATCGGGGCGAAGTACTCCCATATGAACGGCGAAGAGTATTTGCTGATTCATCGGCCGGAGTTATGGAAGGAAGTTCAGGACGTCATCGCCGAAGTCGATGCCGGAAGGCACAAGACTAAGGTTTCCGCCGAGAAGACGAAACGCGGCCAACTGCTGTACGCTCCGAAAGAGATGAACGAAGCGTTCAAGAAAGGGTTCGAGAGTCGGGGCTGGAGCGAGGAACGCAACACATTCTGGGTGACCGACGACGAGAAGCTCCTGCGCGATATCCACGCGGAGCCCGCCGAACGTCAGAAAGCCCTGATCGAAGCGGCAGGGCATACGCCGATCATGTCGTACAACCAGACCGACTTCGTGAAAGACCGCGTGGCGGTCGAGGTCCAGTTGGGCAAGTACTCGTTCGTCGCGCACGACCTCTTCGTGAAGCACCTGAGCTTCTTCGTTTCGGACGTGATCGACGTCGGCATCGAGCTCCTGCCGATGAAGCAACTCGAAATGGAGATGTCGTCGGGCGTCGCGTACTACGAACGCGACCTGTTGAACGTGGTCCGCCAGGGACGCGGCGTTCCCGCAGTACCTCTCGTGCTCGTCGGCCTGCTCCCCTGAGTCGAATCCGATGGTGAACTTACCCCCACTAACAATGCCCCCATCGCGTCCGGCCAAGTTTCATGCCCTGCAGGAATGGGAAGGGTATGTCGTCGCGATAGAGGCTGACGAATTTGTGGCGCGGCTGGTTGATCTGACCGCAGGTTCGTCGCATGAAAGCGAAGAGGCAATTATTCCATTGACTGAGATTTCGGAGCGCGACGCCAACAGCATGGCTGTTGGCAGTATCTTTCATTGGGCAGTCGGTTACGAGCGCTCCCCCGAGGGAGCCAGAAAGCGGGTGTCGCAGATCGTATTTCGCGATCTTCCCAGAATGACCGCGACCGATCTGCGGGAAGGCAGGGAATGGGCGCGAAAGGTCGCATCATAGTTTAAGCCGAGTGAAAGACGGAAGAAGCTTCTTGTCTCGATAGCCGAGACAACGGCCGATTATCGCAAGGGCGAGCTTGGTCCGCCGACACCTTCACATGTTGATGGAAGGTATTCGTCGAGCGGCGATCTGCCTCCGTAGGACTTCCGCAGGTTGTAGGGCGGGGAAGTCACCACGAGCTTGAACTTGCCGTCGGGGAATCGGCCCAGGAAGTCCAGGTTGTCGCCGCAGGCGACGACCGCCTCCGGCAACTCCATGCCCTCAAGGCCGAGCCCGATGGACCCGGGCGAAGCGACGCGATCCGTGGACGCCTTGGCCAGTGCCGTCCGCGCCATCCGTAGCCCCTCCTACGACCGTTCCCGTTGGGGCGGCATGGTGCCGAGGCGGTCCGTGGATGTCAATGCCGGCCCCTTGTACGGCGGCTCCTGCTCGACCGTGTGGGCTGAGTCCCTGCCTGTCGAGTTTAGGCGCCAGTCGTGCGCGCCGGCTCCGCTATCTGTCCGCCCACGGCTCCTCGTGCAGGCGGGTCCACGGCACGAGGCGCGCGTCGGTGCGGGATTGCGGCTCGCCGCCGCCGTAGGCGATGACCGCATCGCAGAGGCGGCCGCCCGCGTCCGGCTCGGCCAGGCGGTCCCTCATCCGGCGGGCGGCCTTGAAGAAGCCGGAGGGCGCGGTCTGCGCGGCCTTGGCCTCCACCACCGTCAGGCTGCCGGTGGGGCGCTCGACGATCAGGTCCGCCTCGACCCCGTCGCGGTCCCGGTAGAAGGAGAGGCGTCCGGCCTCTTCGCCCCGGTTCGTCAGGTGCTTCAGCACTTCCGACACCACCCACGTCTCGAAGATCGCGCCGCGCAGCGGATGCGAGCGGAGTTGTTCGGCGGAGCGGATACCGAGCAGCCAGCAGACGAGCCCCGTGTCGTAGAAGTGCAGCTTGGGCGCCTTGACCAGGCGCTTGCGCAGGTTCGCGCGGAACGCGGGCAGCCGGAACGCGATGAAGCTGGCTTCGAGCACCCCGAACCACGCCTTGGCCGTCGGTTGCGAGACGCCGCAGTCCGAGGCGAGCGAGGAGTAGTTGAGGAGCTGCGCGGTGCGCCCGGCGCACAGCCCCACGAAGCGCTGGAAGGCCGGAAGGTCGCCGACGTTGCCGAGCGTGCGGACGTCGCGCTCGACGTAGGTGCCGACGTAGGCGCGCAGCCACTCGCCGGGGTCGAGGTTGCGGTCGAAGATGCGGGGGTATCCGCCCGCGAAGAGGGCCTCCTCGAACGTCTCGGGGCAGCGCTCGAACCGGAGGACCTCGCCGCGCGCCAGCGGCAGCAGATGGAGCACGGCGGTGCGGCCCGCGAGCGACTGGCTGACGGGCTGCTGCAGCGCGAGGTTCTGCGAGCCGGTGAGGATCCAGCGTCCGGGCTCCGGGGCGTCGTCGATGATGCCTTGCAGGTAGGAGGGCAACTCCGGGGCGCGCTGCACCTCGTCGATGACCGCGCCCTCCGGGAACCGGGCCAGGAAGGCGCGCGGGTCCTCGGTCGCGAACGCCCGCACGTCCGGCGCCTCCAGGCTCGCGTACGGCAGCTGCGGGAACAGGTGCCGGCAGAGCGTGGACTTGCCGCTCTGGCGTGGCCCGGTGAGGGTGATCGCCGGAAACTGCCGGGCCGCCTCGCGGAGCCGGGGAGTCAGGTCGCGCTCGATTATCATGCCCCGGAGTCTACCGCCAAACTCCGGCTGATTCAAAGTATTTTTTTGAAATAGCCGGAATTTGGATCAAGCTTCGATGTCGTCGTCAATCGGCGTCAGGGACGACAACCGGACAGATCATGTGTTCTAAAACCGGGCAGATGATGTGCTCCTAACACTCAATGGTCCAGATGCGTTCGGTCTGGAGGGTTACGATCATCTCCCGATGATCCCCGACGACCCGGCCTCAGGCTCACCTTGCGTTGGAACAACTCTGTGGTTGTGGACCTCCAGCCGGGCGTACCGGACAGGTTCGAGGTCCGGTGGACCCCGGTCGTCGGCGGCGGTGGCGCCGGTGGCGCGGCTTCCATCGGCTCCGGCGTGCTACCTTCCGTCTTCACTTCATCCCCGTGTCGGGCTCATCGTCGTCGGGCAGGGCCGTGGGTGGACCGTACTTCTTCTTGATCCACGAGGTGAACGACGGGATCCCTTCGACGAAGGCGCCCGGTTTCCCGGCGTCGTTCTCGAGGATCCC
>CAZDYI010000079.1:0-6373 GCA_964509765.1 uncultured Gammaproteobacteria bacterium | reverse complement strand
CGAACGCGCGCATTGAGCGCGCCGGCAGGACCCGCCCGCTCACCGAGGGAAGGGAGCGGCCGGCCGTCAAGGCCTGATCAGCCCGAGCCTATCCTCTCGCGCAGCGGGCCGAGCACCCTCCGGTGCGCCCAGGCCGCGACGATGAGCCCGATCAGGCCGATGACGGCGAACAATAGCTGCATCGCCACCGGCAGCGGCTCGGTGAGTCCGATGACGAAGCCGGCGATAAGGACGCCGACGACAACAAAAAACGAGTTGCAGATGTTGTTCGTCGCGATCATCCCGCCGCGCCTGACCTTCGGAGCGACGAGCTGCAGGGTCGCGTACAGCGGGACGATGTAGAAGCCCATCGACACCGAGACCGTGAGCATGACGCCGATCAGGGGCCAGTGCGTCGGCTCGGCGAGGAAGGCGGCGACCGTCTCCTCCTCGGCGGCGGACACCTCGACGCCGGACAGGAACGGGTAGAAGCAGCCGAGCGCGGCGAGAGAGATCCCCGCAGGGACGAACCTGGTCGACACGCTCCCGCGCAACACGGCCGCGCTGAGCAGCGAGCCGGACGCGACGCCGAGGCAGACCACGAGCAGCACGAGCAGGTACGACCTGTGCCCGTATCCCGCGACGTCGCTGACGATGATGGGAAGCTGCGTGATGATGATCCCGCCGCTGGTCCAGAACCAGCTGATCACCAGGATCAGCGGCACCATGCCCTTGGTCTTCAGGCTTGCCTTGACCGTGTGATAGATGTCGACGAAGATGTTCCACGACCAGGCCTCGCGCCAGGCGATCCCGTCGTCGTTCGGGATCTTCGGTATCGCGAACGCCGCGGCGAAGCCGACGGCGGCGATGCCCATGAGCACCAGGGTTATCTGCAGGCTGGGCTCATCGGCCGAGCCGAGCTCCGTCCCCCAGTAGATCCCGAGCAGGATGGCTACATAGGTCGAGGCATTTAGCAGCGCGTTGCCGCCGAGGAGCTCGCGGCGGTGAAGGAGCTCGGGCAGGAGCGCGTACTTGAACGGACCGAAGTATGCCGACTGTAGGCCTGCGCAGAACACCGCGAACAGCAGCATGCCGGGGCTGCCCGTCGCAAGGCCGACCGCGGCGACCGTCATGGTCACCACCTCGGCGCCCTTGATGAAGCGAATCGCGACAGAGCGCTCAAGACACCTGTCCGCGAGCTTGCCTGCGCTCGCGGAGAACAGGAAGAACGGCAGCATGAAAAGGCCGAGAGTCGCGTGGATCATCACCCCGCGGCTCTCGACGACCTCGCTGAGCATGCCGAATGCGACCATCGCGACCATCGCGTTGCGCAGGACGTTGTCGTTGAGGGCGCCGCCGAACTGGACGACGAACAGCGGGCCGAAGCGGCGCTTGGCCAGCAACATGCCTGTTGAAGAAGGCGGCGGTGACTCGCCGCCGAGCGAAGCCTCAGACAAGTCTTGAGGGATCTCTGTCCGTCAGGTCGTTGGCCTTCATGAAAGAGTCCAAGGTATTGAAGACGTTCAGAAACAGGGGAGTTCCTGAGAACGACAGCGGACTTACCGGTCCGATCGTCATGAAAGAGTACCGCCTGCTGTCGATGTCGAACGCTGAGTGCGGATCAAGAAATCTCTGGTACAGGTCCAGCGCCGAACCGGACGAACCGACAAGTTCACGCAAGGACTGAAACTCCTGCCCCAGACCGAGACCAAAGCCGAAGAACATGATGCGGAGTTGCTGGAGGATTTCGGTATGGATACTTGAGAGCGTTTGACTGATGAACAGCCAACCCAAGCCGTACTTTCTTGTCGTCCTAGCGGCATCGACGAGTTCTTTCCTGACTTCGCTAGCTTCTGCGTCTTTGTCGATACGGCCTCGTGGTGCGAATCGATGAGCCTCATCGATCACAACCAGAGCATTTAGGCTCTGCCCTTCCCTGTAAGACCTTTCCGCCGTCCCGCGAATTCCTTGAAGCAATCTGCGGATCATCATCGACTGAATTTTTTCGTTCCAAAACAATCCTTGGATGTTTTCGCCTGACAAGTCGATGACTAGCAAGCGTTTCTGTTGATTTTGGGGATCGAATAGAGCATTCAAAACACTTTCAATTAATTTTGCGCCGCTTCTCCTACTGAACAATTTTGTGACCGGTTCCCAGTGAGCACGGAAGAACTCATCTGCTGACGCATCTTGATGTGCTTCTTTTAGTCTTTCTCGGGGTTGGGCAGATTTATATATCCTTTGTTGTACACTATCTTCCCCCAACAAATTCCATGCCGCATCAAATGACTCCCTTGTGTGCAGACTATGAAGGTTAATTCCCTGCCGCTTCTTCAACCTGTCGGCAAGAACAATGCAACCCTCCAACCGATTATCGCCTTTCGGTACTGTTAGTTCAGCAAAAAACCTGGATTCATATAGAACTTCCTGAAACAACTCCCAGCGATCCATCACCATATCTTGCACTGATAACACTTCAGCATCCTTGTCGAAATTAGTCTTGGCAAGGTCACCGAAAGGCAAAGAGAAATCCGGACCAGAGATCGCGCCTTCCCTCACGTCCTTGGCAAACTCACCCTGCGGATCGAGTACCAGCAACGACATCTTCGGATAACGCGAATAACCCAGCAGCAACATCTTCGCCAATACTGACTTTCCAGACCCGGTCTTACCAAAGATTCCCATGTGATAAGCCTCACCCGCACCGTCTGGGCCTCTGTCAAAATGCTTGAACCACATCGGCAATCTAGGTTCGGATCCGTACACGTTTCCAAGGTAGAAAAGCTGTTCCCTGTATGATGAGAGCAGATCCTGCAATATAGGATCGGTAACCCGATGTATCGTTGTGCCGGTAGCAGGCACAGTTCCGAGAGCGCTCGGCTCGTACCGCTGGCTTCCGCCGGTGCTGTCACAGAAGACTGCGCTGGTCACCATCTGCCCGGTGTGGGTGTCCTGCCTCTCGCTGACCGCGTCCACCGCGCCCCGCTGGCGAATGAGGCTTCGCATGGTGTGGTCCTCGTGCCAGACGTTTCGCAGCTGGACCTCCGTAATCTGGCCGAGGGCGTAATGTGGCGTGTCGTCCTGTGTGAACTGGAACATGGCAAGCTCGCCGACCAGGTTGCGCTCCACCGCGGTCTTGACGATGTCCATGGTCAGCTGCGCCGTTGACGAGGGCGAGCCGATCACCCCTAGGGGATCGTCTCCCTTGAGAAGCAGCTCCAGCTGCCTGGAGTCGTCTTCAGCAGTCATCGGCCAGTCTCGCTCCTGTACGAGTTCAGAGACATGAACACTTCGCTTATGTCTCCCTCGTAGTTCTCTGAAATCTGCTGCGTGATCACCTGCCTTATCGCAGGAAGCGACCTGGAAAGCGCCTTCGCCGTCCTGTCTGCAAGGAAGATCGGGTACGGCTCGAGCATTGCGGGTGCGTCCATCTGGTGCATAAGCCCCCTGATGACCGCTCCGAGTCTATCCTTGCTGTCGGCCACAGCACCTGGAATCTCGATCCGCAACGCCGGAAGCCACTTGTGGGGCTTGTAGTAGAACACATGGACCTTGCCAAGCGCGGCGACAACTTCCGCTCCGCCTTCGATGGGTCTTGACTTAGGCCCTAGGTGCCAGTTGTTCCTTTCCTTCGGCATTCCGAACGGAACGGGGTTGATCAGCTCCCTCTCATCCAACAGCGAGGTCATGAAGAACCTGTCGTCCAGGCCCTCCTGCCATTCCATCTTAGAACCGATCTCGCTGCGCGTCGAGTACTTCGGCAGGCCGGCGTATTGCTTGTCCCCGCTTGCGGCCTCCAGGACATCGATGTATGCCCTGATGTATTCCGGAAACTTTGTCAGAAACTTCTTGGCGCACTTGAGTCCGACGTCGTCATCGTTGGCCGAGTTCCATGCCTGGTTAAAGTAAATCAGCGGAAGCGACAGCGTACCGTCGAACAGGGCTAGCCCGTGCGGGGCGTCCCGCAGCAGGACCAGTTCCTCGCCCATCATGATCGAGCGCAGGATCGTGTTCGTCCCTTCCGAGTGTTGCTCGTGGTCGATGTGGCAAATGTGGCGCGGCTGCTCCCAGATCCGCGTCTCCTGCGGAGGGGTCAGTCCCTCCATGACCACCGCCCCAGCGACGACGAGGTCCGTGGCCATCAGCCGCTCCACAGCGTACGACCCGTCGGAGGCGCAAGCGGTCGGGACCTGCGTGTCTGCGCCGAAGAACTCCTTGTCGGTCCGGAGCCCGTACGATTCCAGATCCTTCCTGTACTTCGTGCGCCGGTCCGGAACCTTTCCGAGAGGCTCGATCAGGTGCTGCGCGACGTCCTTGGAGCGTTCGAGCAGCTCCTCGACCATCACGGCAGGCAGGTCTGTAAACGGAAGGTCTCCCCCGTCGGGCCGCCTCTCCTCGCTCACCTCGAGTTCCAGATGCCGTATTCGGAACTTTCGTACTTCCGGTATTCGGTGCGCCGCTCGGACCTCGGCAGCAGCCAGCGCTCCCTGAAGCCCGCAAACAACTCGCCGGCAGGAACCGCATGCCTGCCACGCATCTCGATGTTTTCTCCCCTGAGGAACCTATGAGCGTTTTCCGCAAGAGGCGCCGCGAACACCTCGCGCTTGACTCCGTGCATAGTGTAGCTTGACGGCAGCCCGAGAAGCGACAGGGACTTTCGGACAATCTCCCTCTTGTTGCGGAAGCCGGAACCCCAGTCCCTGTGCTTCGCTGTGGCCTCGCTGTTGTCAACGGCCAGTTGGCGAAGGTCCTTGTAGACGCCATCGCTCAGGTGGAACTCGCCTGTGCCGATCGTGTAGCCCAACCTCTCGAAAACCTTCCGGCCTGAATGGCGAAGGCGGTTGTACAGCGACGACCTGCCGAGCGCGGAAGTGGTCGTGAGCAACGCCAGGCGCCCGTCGAAGGGCTTGCGCGCGATCTTTGAAACGCTTCCGCGGTACTTGCGCCGAAACTCCCGCTGCACCTCGGCGCTCGTGGCCAGCAACGCCAGCAGCTTGCCGCAAAGAAGCTGGGAATACGGCGGAATGGCGCCCAGGACGTACAGGTCCATGACGTTGCGAAGCCGTTGCGCCCTTGCTTCGGCGTCCCAGCCTATCCACTTGTCGCGCGCCCCTAGGTTGTAGACGGGATCGCCGAGGCCGAACAGTCCGATTACCTTGCCGTTCGAGTCGTCATAGGCGACGTAGCGCAGGCGACGGCCGTAGCCGGGCGATACCGGGATGCTCCAGTGCAGGCTCGCGTACCGAAAGAACCGCGACTCGATGCTGTCCGGCCGGACCACCTCAAGGCGCGGATCGATCCGTTCAGGAACGACCTCATCTCCCGAGGCAACCAGCGAAAGCAATTCGGACTCGTACCTGCGCAGCGACTGCTCCGCACGTTGCCGCTTGTGGTTGACGGCAAGGCTATGGAGGCAGCGGATTTCATCCTTGCCGCCCTCAGGCGGGCTGATCCGGTCAAGGCCGACCTTGAATCCCTGTTGCTCCAGGGACTGAAGCACCCTCTCCCTCAGGTCTTCAACTTGACTCTCGTCCCAAACTTCGGAACCGTTACCTTCCTGGTTGCCAGCCCGGGTTGCTGGCTTGAGCCTTTTCCCCGTGAGCGAATACATTGTGCTGATGGTGGAGCCGAGGGGGGTCGAACCCCTGACCTTAGCATTGCGAACGCTACGCTCTACCAACTGAGCTACGGCCCCTGCAGGAAGGAAAATTTTAACAAACAGCTACCGGCCCGGCCGGGGCTTCGACATGTCGTGCCTGTCGCACTTGTGGCCGCGCCTCTCGAGCTCGCCCAGGCGCTCCTCGATCTCGGGCCGGTCGCCGATGGAGTCCTTGACGATCAGCACGAGGTTTTCGTAGGAGGTCGACTCCTCGGGGACCGCACCGCCGAGGGCGACCATCACCTCGACGACCGGCGCTTTGTCGAGTTGCGCCGCGTGGGCTATCAGCACGGGGGTGTCGTCCGCCTCCTTCGCGGCCAGCTGGCAGTGCGGCAGGAACGAGGTGTCGTCGTACACCCACAGGCGCTTGTCGAGGTCGTTGGCGGCGTACTCGTCCTTGACCACGACCACGGCCCTCATCTTGCCCTCGAGGACCTGCTTGGTCAGGATGTTGACGAGCGCGGCCTCCTCGGACCTGACGCCGTGGTAGAGGCGGATGTGGGTCAAGCCAGCAGCTTCGCCCGGCGCGCGAGGAAGGTCGACAGCAGCGGGACCGGCCGCCCCGAAGCGCGCCGCTCCTGCCAGGCCGAGCCGGCGATGTCCAGGTGCGCCCACGGGACCTTCCTGACGAAGCGGCCGAGAAAGCACGCGCCGGTGATCGTCCCGGCGTTGCGCCCGCCGCCGATGTTCTGCATGTCGGCGATCTTGGAGTCGAGCATCCGGTCGTAGGCCTTG
>CAZDYI010000078.1:0-4675 GCA_964509765.1 uncultured Gammaproteobacteria bacterium | reverse complement strand
AGACGGCGCGCTCATGCGGTCAGTATATCCCCGCGCGGCCGGCCGCTCACAGGACGCGGTTGTCAAGCGCCGGCAGGCGCGACCTGCAGGACTCGACCAGCCCGGGGTCGATTTCCGCGATCGCGACGCCGGGCTCCTCGTCCATCGCGGCGACGGCCTGCCCCCAGGGGTCGGCCGCAATGGAGTGGCCCCAGGTCCTGATCCCGCCCGGGTGCTCGCCGCACTGCGCTGCGGCAAGCACGTAGCACTGGTTCTCGACCGCCCTCGCCCGCACGAGCAGCTCCCAGTGCGCCTTGCCGGTCGAGCGCGTGAACGCGGACGGGACGAGCGCGATCCCGGCTCCGCCGAGCGCGCGGTAGAGCTCCGGGAAGCGCAGGTCGTAGCAGACCGAAAGCCCGATCCGGCCGAGGTCCGTGTCGGCGAAGACCGGCTCGATGCCGGCCTCGTAATCGGCGCTCTCGTCGTACTCGCGGTCCGGGCCCCTGTAGCGGAACAGGTGGATCTTGTCGTAGGCCGCGACGGCCCTGCCTTGGTCGTCGTACAGCAGCGACCTGTTGAGCAGCTTGCTTTCGCCGCGCACGAGGATGGACCCGGCCGCGACGTGGATGCCGAACTCCCTGGCGGTCTCCGCCAGGAAATCCTGGACCGGGCCCTTGCCCGGATCCTCGGCCGCCCGCTCCTTCGCCTTGATGTCGGCGCCCATGCACGGGAACAGCTCCGGAAGGCAGGCGAGCGACGCCCCCCTGGCCGCAGCCTCGTCGAGCAGGGCGCGGGCGGCCTCGAGGTTCGCGGCGACGTCCTCGCCCGAGCACATCTGGCACAGCGCAGCCTTGAACGGCGCGCCGGGCTTGCCTGCGCTCACTGGTTCTGCTCCGCCGCGCCGACCTGGGTGATCTCGGGCTCGTCCCAGGTCCCGCCGATGTCGTACTGCAGCTCGAGGTCGCCGATCAGCGGCGCGTCAAGCACCTTGTCGAAGACAAGAAGCAGCGCGCCTGCGAGCGGGTTGACGAACGTGACCGCGCCGGTCGTGACGTTGTCCGAGGACTTGATCACGACCGCGCCGCGCAGGTCGTTGCGCTCGGTGACCAGGTTTGTGCGGCCGTTGATGCGGAAGTCGACGTCGTTGCCGACGAGGTAGATCTCCTCGACGACGAGGTCGCCTTCCGAGAACGACATCCTGCCGCTCGCGCTGTTGAACAGCGTCCTGTCGTCGCCGAGGCTGAAGTTCGGCAGGGCCTGAAGGATGGTGAACGGAGAGAGCAGGTTGAGCAGGCGCGCGCCCGACGAGTCCTCGGAGATCACGATGTCCCTGCCGCTCAGCCCGAGGCTGCCGGTCATCGACAGCGGGTGCGGGTCGTTGAGCGCCCCGCGCCAGGCGATGCTGCCCGAGATCTCTCCCGAGCCGCCGAGGATGCTGTCGTTCGAGTCGTCCTTCGAGTAGTTGGCGAAGAAGCCCGGCAGGTCCGGGATCTCGACCTTGAGCGTGACCTCCGAGCGCGGCTCGCCTGACGTGTTCGTGTCGCCGCTTGCCGTGACGACGTTGTTCCCGACCATCGCCCGCAGGCCGTCGAGGACCCAGGTCCCGCCGCCGGGCCGGCCGCCGATCTCGACGTTCTGGTAGTTCCGCTCGCCGATGGCGAGCTCCGCAATGCGCAGCGTCAGGGGCGGCAGCTCCGGGCTCAGGACCCCGGGCTCGACGTATATCGTCGCGTCGTCGCCGAGGTCCGACGGGTTGACGTCGTCTTCCGGAAACGACATCCGCTCCATGTCCGCGGCCACAGTCGGGCCCGACATGCGCACCACCCCCTTGATCGCGTCCGAGTCGATCGACGCAACCGTGACGGTCGCGGCGACCGTCGCAACCAGGCGGACCTCCGGATGGCTCAGCCCGAGCAGGGTCGCGTCGCGCAGCGTTACGTCGGCAACGTACCCGTCGCCGAGGTCGCCGCCTCCGCCTAGGTCCGCAAGGCCGGCGAGCGAGTCCAGGTCCAGGCCGCGCAGCTCGCCTGAGAGCGCGACCCCGCGCTCGGGCGGCTGCGACGGCGGCGGGCCCGGCCCGAACGAGACCGCGACGGGGTCGGCGCCGACGCGCGCGACCGCCTTGGCGAAGTCGAGGCCGTACTCCAGGCGCAGCAGGTCGCCGGAGACCAGAAGCGAGGTCTCGCGCGCCCTGTCCGCCGTCTTGCCGAACGGCAGCGGGAGGTCGACCGCGGTCCCGAGCAGGTTGCTGCGGATGAGCAGGCCGCCCGGGCCCGCCCGCAGCGAGACCGGGCTGCTGCCCTCGAGGCCCACCGGCAGCTCCTCGCCGAACTCGGCCGCGGCCGCGGCGATGTCGAAATTGCCCTCGACAAGCAGCTCGGCCTCCGAGCCGCGGAAGCCGACCGAGATCCGCACCCCGGTGTCGAGCACGCTTCCGGTCGCGATCCCGCCGACGCCCGAGTTGCCGAAGTCGAACGAGCCGGCCAGGTCTTCCACGACGATGCCGCTCGGAACGTGGGTCACGCTGTTGCCGCCGGGCACCTCGAGGACTCCGTCAACCTCCACCGGCACGTCCTCGTCGAGGTTGATCACCAGCGCCAGGCGCAGCGACTGCGCGCCGGACGGGGAGAACTCCGCGAGTACCGGAGCGGCATCGGCGCTCGTCGCAGGCAGGGTCCGCAGCAGCGGCTCGAGCGCGCCGTCGGGCAGCTCCGCGTCCAGGGCGACGAACAGCGTCGAGACTTTCGCGTCCAGGTCGTCGACCCCCGCGCGGCCGATGCCCAGCTGAGCGGGACCGGCCGACCCGCCGATCACGGTCACCGCCAGGGCCGCGCCGGAAAGGCCGAAGCCCCCGGTCGCGCCGGTGAGCGGCGGGTAGCCGTCGGCGTAGTCGAGGCTCGCGTCGAAGAAGTCGACCTGCATGCCGAACGTCCCGTCCTCGCCGTCCTTCCACGGGAACGACTCGAAGTCGCTACCCGAGACGACGATCGTAACCAGCTGGGCGCGGGACACGTCGAGGTCGTCGCGCAAAAACGGGACGCCGCGCTCGCTGAGCGACAGCGGCAGCAGGCCGGTAACCCTGCCGACGTCCATCACCGGCGCCGAGCCGCGCAGGTCGACGTCGAGCGTCCCGCCGCCGGACTCGAGCGCGAGGTCGAAGCTTCCCGTCCCGACCGGGCCGAGGAAGCGCATGTCGCCGGCCTCGACAGAAATCCCGCCCGCGCCGAAGGACGCGCTGCCGCCGCCCTCGAGCGTCGAGACCGTGACCTCGGCGCCGAGCATGTCCTCCGGCAGCCGCAGGCTCACGTCGCGCGCCGACGCGACCCACCTCAGCGCGACCCCGCCTGCCGGCGCCCTCGACCCCTGCGCGGAGATCCCGAGCGTGCCGACCTCGAGGGCCGAGTCGGGCAGCGCGAACTCGCCGCCCTGCAGCGAGGCTGAGTGGGTGATCCCCCTCGCGCTCGCGGATGCGACCGCCTCGACCGTCCCGTCATCGCCGACGCTCCCCCAGACCTCGAGGCGGCTCCAGTCGACCCCGGCCCGCACCCCGAGCTGGAGCAGGGCGCTCTCGAGCCCGGTGGCGCTGAGGTAGAAGTCGGGGCCCGCGGCGCCCTCGCCGAGCGGGATGTGGACCCGGCCGCGGAACTTGAGCGGGTCGGCGATGCCGGAGCGCAGCGACACCACCAGCCGGCCGAGGTCCTCCTCGGGCCTCAGCGCCGCGGTGATCGGCGGCAGCTCGAGCCGCTCGCCGTCGGCGAACGCAAACGAGACGTCGGCGTCCGCGGCGACGAACGATGACGGCAGCGCCATCCCGTCCGCGCCGCCGCCGTCGCCGAGGAGCCCCTCAAGCCTGCGCAGCGGTATGCCGGCCAGGCTGGCCGCGCCGTCCTCGCCGACCTCGAACCGCAGCCGCGCCTCGCGGACGACCAGCACCGGAAGCTCGTCCGGGCGGATCGCGAGCGCGGCCTCGCTCGCGCCGACGCTGCGGCCGGAAACCGTCACCGCGGGCTCGGTCACGACGAGGTACATCCCCTTGAGGCCGAAGGACACGTGGGCCTCGCCGAAGTCGATGCCGACCTCCTCTCCCAGGCGCTGCGCCAGCGCGCCGGCGGCGC
The DNA here is from genome assembly GCA_964509765.1 of uncultured Gammaproteobacteria bacterium. Classification (GTDB taxonomy): domain Bacteria; phylum Pseudomonadota; class Gammaproteobacteria; order Tethybacterales; family Tethybacteraceae; genus CAZDYI01. The sequence continues at coordinate 581 of CAZDYI010000078.1, read as the reverse complement.
GCTGCAGGGCGCGCTCGACCGCGGGCTCGAGCAGCAGCGGCTCGGCGAGCCCCTTCACCAGCGCGAGCAGCAGCACCGCGACCAGGACGAACCAGTAGTGGAACCAGCCGACGAGCGAGAAGAACCTTCTCGCCCAGGACCGCGGTGGTGTAACATCACTCATGAAAAGACGCCCGCCCGCGGGCTGACGCCACTATTATGTTGCACGCCGCGCGTATCCTGGTCCTGCGCGTCCTGTTGCAGGCCGTCGCAGTCGCCCTGTTCGTCGTCGCCCTCGGTTGGGTGCACGACTACCCGCAGACCAAGCAGGCGATCAGCAACTACAACTCGGGCGACGACCTGCTCTGGAAGGTCACCTTCTTCTTCATCAACGAGGCCGGCAGCGGCATCAAGTACGAGCTGACGGGCGACGAGCGCCACCTGGGGCACTACCCGAGGATGGACTTCGACCGCTCGGGGCGCGAGGCGCGGCGCGTCTTCGAGACCGCGCTGTTCGCCGCCCGCATGGGCGACTGGGAGGAGCAGCTCCGGGTCGGCCACCTGTACGCGCTCGGCTGGGGGGTCGAGAAGGACCTCGACGC
>CAZDYI010000077.1:0-34611 GCA_964509765.1 uncultured Gammaproteobacteria bacterium | reverse complement strand
GCGCAGATCGACAGGGAGGGCGCCTTCTACCTGTTCGCGCTTCGCCTGGTCCCGGCGGTTCCGTTCTTCTTGATCAACATCCTCATGGCGCTCACCAAGATCGGGACCTGGACCTTCTACTGGGTTTCGCAGGCGGGCATGTTCGCCGGCACGGTTGTCTACGTCTACGCAGGTTCCGAGATAGCCGATCTCGAGTCGCCCGGCGACATCGCCTCGCCCGAGCTGATCGGGGCCTTCGTCCTCATTGCGGTCCTGCCCCTGGCGGCCAAGAAGGTCGTCGGCTTCATACGCCGCAAGAGGGGGGTCTCCGAGGCGGAGCCCGGCGAGGGGGACGGCGGCGGCGACGTTGCCGCGGCGGACGCCGCAACCGGGGGAAAGGAGTAGCAAAGCGTGGCCAAGTACGACTTCAACATGGTGGTCATCGGCGCCGGCTCGGCCGGGCTCGTGACCTCGCTGGTCGCCGCGGGCGCCAAGGCGAAGGTGGCGCTCGTCGAGAAGCACCTCATGGGCGGCGACTGCCTCAACTTCGGCTGCGTCCCGTCGAAGTCGCTTATCCGCTCGGCGACGTTCATGCGCGACGTCAGGCGCTGCAAGGACCTCGGCTTCAGGAAGGTCGACGTCGAGTTCGACTTCGCCGACGTCATGGAGCGGGTTGCGTCGGTGATCAGGAAGATCGAGCCGCACGACTCGGTCGAGCGCTACACCGGCGAGGGCGTCGACTGCTTCCTCGGCGAGGAGGCGACGATAGCCAGCCCGCACGAGGTCAAGGTCGGCGACAAGACCCTGACTACGAAGACGATCGCCGTCTGCTGCGGCGCGCGCCCGTTCGTCCCGCCGATCAAGGGCATCGAGGACTCGCCGCACTACACCTCGGACACCATATGGGGCCTGCGCAAGCGCCCGGACCGGATGGTCGTCCTCGGCGGCGGACCGATCGGCTCGGAGCTCTCGCAGGCGTTCTCGTACCTCGGCATAGACGTGACCCTCGTCGAGGGCTCGTCGCAGCTGCTGCGGCGCGAGGACCCCGACGCGGCGAAGTTCGTCCAGGACTCGATGCTCGACGCGGGAGTCACGCTGATGCTCGACACCAAGGCGGTCGAGTGCGTGAAGTCCGACGGGGGCTGGAAGCTCATGTGCCAGTCCGGCGGCGGCGGGATCAAGGAGCTGCCGTTCGACGCGCTGCTGTGCGCGACCGGGCGCGTCCCCAACGGCAAGAACGTCCCGGGCCTCGCCGACGCCGGCGTCAAGGTGAGCGAACGCGGGGCCGTCGAGGTGAACGAGTACCTGCAGACCTCGGTGCCGAACATCTACTCCTGCGGCGACATCATCGGCTCGTACCAGTTCACCCACACCGCCGGCCACGCGGCGTTCTACTGCGCGATCAACGCGCTCTACGCGCCGTTCCGCCTCAAGGTCGACTGGTCGGTCGTCCCGTGGTGCACCTTCACGCACCCGGAGGTCGCGCGGGCGGGGCTCAACGAGCTCGAGGCCAAGGAGAAGGGCATACCGTACAAGGCGTACGTCTACGGCATGGACCACAACGAGCGCGCGATGGCCGAGCAGGAGGACGAGGGCATGATCAAGGTCCTCACGGACCCGGAGGGCAAGGGCAAGATCCTCGGCGTGACGATAGTCGGCTACCACGCCGGCGACCTGCTCCACGAGTACATCGTCGCGATGCGCAACGGACTCGGGCTAAACGGCATAGTCCGCGCGATCCACGTCTACCCGACTATGGCCGAGGCGAACAGGTTCGCCGCGGGCCTGTGGCGCAAGGCGACGATCTCGCCGCGGGCGGTCGCGATAGGCGAGCGGATCAACCGCTTCAAGCGCGGCGGCTAGGCCCGCCGCGGCGGGGGCGGGTCAGTCCTCGACCGCGTCCCGCCTGATGCTCACCTGCTTGATCCTGAGGTCGTCGAGCTCGGCGATCTCGAGGTAGATGTCGCCGAGGAACACGCGCGCGCCGACCTTCTCGGGGAAGTTCCCGAGGCGCTCGAGGAACAGGCCCGCAACCGTCTTCGCCTCCTCCGGCAGCTGCAGGGAGTGCTGCAGGTTGACCTCGCGGACGAGCTCCTCGCCGCCGACCGACGTGATCTCGGTCGACTTGCGCTCCCTGCCGTTGACGTCGCCGTTGCGCGCTTGGCCGCCGAAGACCTGCCTGAAGTAGTCGGCGACCGAGACCATCCCGATCAGGCCGCCGTACTCGTCGACCACCAGGCAGGGGCGCTGGTGCAGGCTCACGGTCTCGCGCAGCGCCCTGACCGGGTCGATCGTCTCGGGGACGAAGGCCGGCTTGTCCGCAAGGCGCCGCAGGCCTGCCTTGCTCAGCCTGCCGGCGCGGGCCTGCTTGAGAGCCTCCCTGACGTCGAGCATGCCGAGGACGTTCTCGAGCCCGTCGTTGCACAGCGGGACGTTGTGCTTGCCGCAGCCGTAGAGTTCGTTCTCGATCTCGCCGACCTCGTCCTCGAGGTCGATGTACTCGATCTCCGAGCGCGCGATCATCAGGTCGCGCATGGTGAGCTCGTGCAGGCCCACCATCCGGTAGAGCATCGCCTTCTGCTCGGCGTCCACCTCCGAGAGCGTGTCCTTGTCCTGGATGAAGGCGAGCATCTCGTTGACCGCAACGATCCGCCGCGGGTTCTTGCCCTCGCCCTTGATGCGGAAGGCGTACCTGCCGATGTTGATCAGGCCGCGCATCAGCCCGCCGATCGGGACCGCGCGCACGAGCAGGTAGAGGACCGGCGCGGCGAAGCACGAGATGCTCTCGGAGAACCGGACCCCGATCGCCTTGGGCGTGATCTCGGCGAAGATCAGGATCGCGAGCGTGGTGAGCACGCTCGTCGCGCTCAGTACCGTCTCGCTGTCGGCGATCAGGCGCACCGCGAGGACCGTCGCGAGGGTCGCGACGACGACGTTGGCGAAGTTGTTCCACAGCAGCAGCGTCGCGAGCATGGAGTCCATGTCGTCGAGCAGGCGCAGGGCGGCCTTCGCGCCGCGCTGGCCCTTGTTGGCCCTCGCGACGAGGAGGTGGCGCCTGGACGACAGCAGGCTCGTCTCGCACAGTGAGAAGCACGCCGAGAGGCCCAGCGCGACCAGTATCAGGCTGACTAGGGTGGTTATTGGATTAGAATCGGCGCCGGACCTGGGCGCATGCGGGGCGAGGGGCGTCTGTCTCCCAGGTCGCATGCGATTCTATTTCATGCCCGGCAAGAAGCGTCCCGAGCGAAAGGGGAAGATCTGGTTCAACGGCGAGCTCGTCGACGCCGCCGGGGCGAGCGCCCACGTCCTCACCCACGGCCTGCACTACGGCACCGGCGTGTTCGAGGGCGTCCGCGCCTACCTCACCTCCGAGGGCCCGGCGATCTTCCGCCTCGGCGACCACACCGACCGGCTGTTCGACTCGGCCGAGGCGATCGGGATGCGGCTGCCCTACAGCCGCGGGCAGCTGTGCGACGCGCAGCTCGAGGTCGTCCGCGCCAACGGCCACGACAACGCGTACATCAGGCCGATAGCGTTCTACGACGACGCAGGCCTCGGGCTCAGCGTCAGGGACCATGGCGTGTGCGTGTGCGTCGCGACGATGGAGTGGGGAGCCTACCTCGGCGACGAGGGGCTCGTAAACGGCATCAGCGTCGGCTTCAGCTCTGTGCTGCGCCCCGAGCCGGGGACGATGCTCTGCCACGTCAAGGTCTGCGGTAACTACGTCAACTCGGTCCGCGCGAAGCAGGAGGCCATGGCCGGCGGCTACGCCGAGGCGCTCATGCTCGACACCAAGGGCAACGTCGCCGAGGGCTCGGGCGAGAACATCTTCCTCGTAAGCGGCGGATCCCTGCGCACGCCGCCGACTGACTCGGCGCTCAACGGGATCACGCGGCAGACCGTCATTGAGCTCGCCGGGGGACTCGGCATCGAGGTCCGCGTGGAGACGCTGTCCAAGGAGGACGTCTTCGCCGCGGACGAGGCCTTCTTCACCGGCACCGCGGCCGAGGTCACGCCGATCAGCTCCGTCGACGGCGAGAGCGTGGGCGAGGGCAGGAGGGGGCCCGTAACCAAGCGGCTGCAGGACGCCTACTTCGCCTGCGTGCGCGGCGAGGACGAGAGCCGCCTCGGCTGGCTCAGCTGCGTGAGCCCCGGCAGCCGCATGGCTGCCTGACGGGCCGGGCGCGAAGAAGCGTGACGGGGCAGCCGCCTTCGAGGGTCGAGGTCCCGCGGGACGACCTGCCGGTCTCCTGCCCGCCGCGGGGGGCGAAGTGGAACATGCACCCGCGGGTCTACCTTCCGGTTCCCAAGGGCGAGGGCGAGGTCTCGTGCCCGTACTGCGGGACGCTGTACGTGCTGGTCGACCCGCAGGGCGCGCCCCCGGGGGAGGAAAGGGAAGATCGGGATTGAGCAACGCCTGGCTGGAGGTCGACCGGGAGCGCCTCGACCTCGGCAAGCTGTCCCGCGCGGCCGGCAGGCTCGAGCGCGGCCGGCCTGTCGTCCTGCCCACCGACACCAACTACGGCCTGGCGTGCGAGCTCGGGGACACGAGGGCCATTGAGGCGATGAGGCGCCTGCGCGAGATCCGCGAGAGCCACATGTTCACCCTGCTGCTCGCCGACTTCAAGTCGCTCGGCAGGTACGCGGTCGTCGACAACGCTCACTACCGCCTCCTGCGCTCGCTCGTTCCGGGCGCGTACACGTTCATCCTGCCCGCGACCAAGGAGGTTCCGAGCGCCTTCGCGCACAAAAAGCGCCGCACCGTTGGGCTGCGGGTGCCGGACGACGCGGTCGCCCAGGGGTTCCTCAGGGAGCTCGGCGGGCCGATGGTCTCGTGCTCGCTCAAGCCGCCCGGCGAGGACAGCGCGCTCGACGAGGTCGGCGGGCACCGCAAGTGGATCGGCAAGGTCGCGAGCCTCGTCGTCGACGCCGGCATGACGCCCGGCGGCGAGACGACAATCCTCGACCTGTCCGACGGCTCCGGGGTCGGGGTGCTGCGCCGCGGGCGGGGCCCGGTCGGCTTCCTCGAGGAATGACCGCGGGCGGCCGCAGGCCGAGGGTCCTGTCGGGGATGAGGCCGACGGGGCTTTTGCACCTCGGGCACAACTTCCTGCTGCAGAAGTGGGTCGAGCTCCAGGACGGGTGCGACTGCCACTACTTCATCGCGGACTACCACGCGCTGACGACGGGCTCCGAGAACTACGCCTCGCTGCCGAAAAACACCGTCGACATGGTCGTGTGCTGGCTCGCAGCCGGCATCGACCCGGAGCGCTCGGTGATCTTCGTCCAGTCGCAGCTGCGCGAGCACGCAGAGCTGCACCTCGTCCTGTCGATGGTCTGCCCGCTGCCGTGGCTCGAGCGAGTCCCCCACTTCAAGGACGTCGCAGCGGAGTCCAAGCCGGACGAGATCAACTACGGCTTCCTCGGCTACCCGGTCCTGCAGGCGGCCGACATAGTCGTCCACGGCGCCGACTACGTCCCGGTCGGCGAGGACCAGGAGGCCCACGTCGAGCTCGCGGCGCGGATCGCGCGCACGTTCAACGACAGGTTCGGCAAGGGCGAGGGCTGGAAGGATGCGGCCAAGGAGGCGGCCGGCATGCTCGGCGACCCCGGTGAGTTCATGGCCCTTTGCAAGAGGGCAGGCCGGGACGGCGACCGCGAGGCGCGCGAAAAGGCCCGCGAGGCCGTGCGCGGAGCCGAGGGGCTGTCGCGCGAGCAGACCCAGCGGCTGCTCGGCTGGGTCGACGGCGGCGGCCGGCAGGTGCTCGTCCCGCCCGAGGTGATGCGCTCGTCCGTCCCGCGCCTGCCCGGGCTCGACGGCAGGAAGATGTCCAAGTCCGACGGGAACGACATCGGCATGCTCGAGGACCGCGACAGCGTCGCGGGCAAGATCAGGACGATGCCGACGGACCCCGCGCGCGTGAGGCGCGACGACCCGGGCGACCCGGACAAGTGCCCGGCGTTCTCCTACCACCTGCTGTTCTCGGACGAGTCCGAGTGCGGCAGGGTCAGGGAGGGCTGCACGACCGCGTCGATCGGCTGCATCGAGTGCAAGGCGGCGCTATCGGACAACATCGAGAAGGCCGTCGCGCCGCTTCGCGAGCGCGCGGAGCCGTGGCTTGGCGACAGCGCCGCGGTCGAGAGGATAATCGCCGACGGCAACGAGAGGGCGAGGGAGTCCGCCGCGGCCGTCATGCGCGAGGTCCGCGAGGCGGCGGGGCTGCCGCAGGCATGAGCGCGACCGCGCCGGTCGCCGTCGTCGACGGCAAGCCCCTGGACGAGATGCCGCGCTCGCTGTACGTCCCGCCGTCTGCCATGCGGGTGCTGCTCGAGAAGTTCGAGGGCCCGCTCGACCTGCTCCACTACCTGATCCGCAAGGACCGGATGGACATCGTCGACATCCCGATGGCGGACCTCACGCGGCAGTACCTCGCCTACGTCGACGGGATCGTCGACACCGAGATGGAGCTCGTCGCGGACTACCTGCTGATGGCCGCGACCCTCATCGAGATCAAGTCGCGCATGCTGCTGCCGCAGCCCGACGCCGAGCCGGGCGAGGAGGAGGAGGACCCGCGCGCGCAGCTCGTCGAGCGCCTGGTCGAGTACGCGCGGATCCGCGGCGCCGCGGAGAGGATCCGCGGGTGGCCGATAACGGGCCGCGACCGCTTCGTCGCAGGCGCCGAAGGCCCCGACATGGCGAAGGTCAGGCCGAAAGTGGCCGTGCGCCACCTGCAGCTTGCGATGCTCGCTGTGTCCGAGCGCAGGAGGATGTCGACGGAGATCACCTTCGCCGCGGACTCCTACACGGTGCGCGAGGCGATGGCGCACGTCCTGATCCGGCTGCGCAAGGCCGGCCGCTGGCTGTTTTCCCGCCTGCTCGGCTCGGAGCACGCGACCCGTCCGAGGCTGGGCGTGTTCTTCCTCGCCGCCCTGCAGCTTGCCAAGGAGCGCCTGGTCCGCCTGGAGCAGAGGGGCGAGGCCGAGGTCCGGGTGATCCAGCGAGGCGACGACTGACCCGTGGACAAGGAGAGCGTCGCGCTGATCGTGGAGACCGGACTGCTGTGCGCCGCGCGCCCGTGCCCTGAGGGCCAGCTGCTCAAGCTGTTCGAGGCCGGCGAGAAGGTGACGAAGTCGCAGCTGCGCGAGGGACTCAAGGAGGTGGGGAAAAGCTGGGAGGGCAGGGGCCTCGAGCTGCGGCGCAGCTCGGGCGGCTGGCAGCTGTGCTCGCGGGAGGACCACAAGGAGCGGCTGCGCCGCTTCCTCGAGTCGACCCCGCCGCGGCTGTCGCGTCCGATGACCGAGGTCCTTGCGATCGTCGCGTACCACCAGCCGGTCACGCGCGGCGACATCGAGAGGCTGCGCGGGGTGAGCACCTCGGCAAGCCAGCTCGGCCACCTCGAGGAGCTCGGCTGGGTCGAGGTCGTCGGCAAGCGCGAGACGCCCGGCAGGCCGCTCGAGTACGGAACCACGCCGCGGTTCCTCGACGACCTGGGGATATCCGACCTGTCGGACCTTCCCGACCTCAAGGAGTTCACCGAGGAGGTCGCCGTCGACGAGGGTGACGCCGAAGCCGCAGCCGACGGGGGCGGTCCGGACGGGGAAGCATCCGGGAAGGAAGGTTGACGCCGCAAGGCGGCGGCCCGTCCGGCAAGGGGCGCAAGACCGGCGGCGGACCAGGAGGGCCGCGGCGCGGCGAGGCGGGGAACCGCTCTGGAAAGCGGCCTGCCAGGGACGGGGACCGATCCGGCAGGCAGCGCCGGGGCGGGTCAGGCGGACGCACAGGAAGGCGCCCGTCCGGACCCGGCGGCAGGTTCGGCAAGCCTGGAAGGAGGCCGCCCAGGGACGGGGACCGATCCGGCAGGCAGCGCCGGGATGAGGCAGGCGACCGCACAGTGAGGCGTCCGTCCGGACCCGGCGGCAGAGCGGAGACTGGCAGGTCCGGCGGCAGGTTCGGCAAGCCCGGAAGGAGGCCGCCCAGGGACGGGGGCCGATCCGGCTGGCAGCGCCGGGATGAGGCAGGCGACAGCACAGGAAGGCGGCCGTCCGAACGCGGCAACAGAGGGGAATCGGGAAGGTCCGGCGGCAGGTTCGGCAAGCCCGGAAGAAGGCCGCCCAGGGACGGGGACCGATTCGGCAGGCAGCGCCGGGATGAGGCAGGCGACCGCACAGGGAGGCGTCCGTCCGGACCCGGCGGCAGGTCCGGCAAGCCCGGCGGGCGTCAGTCCGGGAAAGGACACGGGCGGCAGGGCACGCGCCGCCCGGGCGGCGGAACGCAGAAGGTCCAGAAGGCCATCGCTGCCTCGGGGCTCGCCTCGCGGCGCAAGGCCGAGGAGATGCTCGAGGAGGGCCGGGTCACCGTTGACGGCTCGGTGGCCGGGCTGGGCGCGCGCGCCGGAGACGGGGCGCGGATCGAGGTCGACGGCGTCGCCCTCAAGCCTTCCGGAGCCGCGGGGCCGCGGCTGATCGTCTACAACAAGCCGCGCGGGCAGATTGTGAGCAGGAGCGGGATGAACCAGGTGTTCGACCACCTCCCCGCGCTTGAGTCGGGCAGGTGGGTCAACGTCGGCCGGCTCGACGTCGACACCGAGGGGCTGCTTCTGTTCACGGACGACGGCGACCTCGCCAACGGCCTCGCCCACCCGTCGGCGAACCTGCTGCGCGAGTACGTGGTCCGCGCCAAGGAGATGATCGATGACGAGGCGATCAAGGCTGCGGTAGAGAAAGGCGTGGACGTAAGCGGAGAGACCGTGCGGCCCGCAAGGCTCGGGCGCCGCAAGCGGCGCGACACCGCGAACAACTGGTACGAGATCGCGCTTACCCAGGGCCGCAACCGCGTTGTGCGGCGCCTGTTCGAGTGCCTCGGGGCAAGGGTGAACCGGCTCGTCAGGGTCCGGTTCGGCGACTTCGAGCTTCCCCGTGACCTGCCGTCCGGCAGGTGGAGGGAGGTCGAGCCGCCCGAGGGCCTGGCGGCCCGCCTCGGCGGGGGCTGAACCCGCGTTTCCGGACCGATGCGGGGAAATCCGGCGGAATCGCCGCAGTTGCAGTAGAATCCGAGGGATAAACAGGATGAAGGGAAGGTTTGCCCTTGTCGCGAGCGTCGCCGCGGTCCTTGCGGCGGGCGCGTCTTCAGGCGTCCGCGCGGAGGACGAGCCCCAGTACCTTTCGGGGGCCGAGGCTGCCCAGCAGCAACAGCAGCTGCCCGACTTTCGCGAGTTCGTCAGCGAGACCGAGCTCGACGCGCAGATGTCGCAGTTCCGCTCGGAGATCCGCTCGCTGCGCGACCTCACCGAGCTGCGGCTGAACACGCTCGAGTCCTCGCAGGAGGCGACGACCTCCTACGTCGAGAAGCTCCTGTTCGCCTTCATGGTAGCGACCGGCCTCGTCGTCTTCGTCGTGCTGGTCACGCTCAACAAGCAGTCGAACGTCAACAACGAGCGGATGCGCAACCTCATCCGCGAGGCGGAAGGCGCCCTCGACGACCTCCACCGGCTGATGGACCGGCCCGAGGCCGAGCACTTCCACGTCTCGCGCAAGCTCGCGCGGATCATGAACAAGCTCCGCGAGCGCGAGAACCCGTCGCTGCCGCAAAAGGAGGTGAGCGACATCTTCGCCGCCTCCGAGGACCCGACGCTCCCGGTTTCGCTGCACCTGCAGGCCAACGCCCTGCGGAGCGAGCAGAGGGGCGACTGGAACAACGCGATCCACTTCTGGGAGAAGCTGCTGTCGATCGACGACGCCAGCCCCGAGGTCCTGCTCCACCTCGCGCAGAACTACAAGAGGCTTGCCCAGGTGAGCGTGCCTGAGCGCGCGTCGAAGTTCCGCGAGATCTCGCTCGACTACTTCCAGAAGTACACGGTGCGCACAAACCTGCACACGCACTCCGAGCGCGAGCTGCGCCAGATGGCCTCCCTCGGTATGACCCAGGGGCCGGTTTCGCAGCTGTACTCCTCGTCCGAGCCGGTCGCCGCGGGAGCAGAGGGCCCGGCAGGCTCGGCTCCGGACGCCGGCCAGCCGGTCCCGGCGGCCCCCATACCCAAGAAGCCGGCCGCGGCCCAGGCCAAGTCGCTCTCGTTCCAGGAGTACCAGGACCTCAAGGAGGCCGGCGCCGCAAAGAAGCCGCGCAAGAAGCGCCGCAAGAGCACTGCCGAGTCCCTGCTTTCGGTCGTGCCCACTGTCACCCGCAAGCTTGCCTCGGGCGGCGGCATGACCGCCAAGGAGGCCAAGGCCGCGCTGCAGGCGAAGCCGGCAAAGGCCGCCGCTCCGTCGAACGGCTCGGAATCAAAGCCGGCGAAGCCCGCCAAGGCCAAGCCCGCGCCCGTTGCCGCGCCTGCAGCGCAGGGAAACGGCGATGCCGCGCCGGAGGCCAAGGCAGAGGAGGCGCCAGCGCCCGCTCCTGCAGTCCAGGCCGCTCCGGCCCCGATGGCGGCCAACGGCAACGGCGCCAACGGGGACGCCGCGGCGGAATCCGGCGCCAGCGGCGAGGAGAAGGCGTTCAAGTCGAGGATGGACAAGGCCAGGGAGCACTTCGGCAGGTATGGCTCGGCGAAGACGAAGAAGGACAGGATGATGTGGCTCGACGGGGCGATGGAGGAGTTCGAGGCCGCGGCGAAGTACAGCACGGACGTCGAGATGTTCCGCCTGTGGGGGATGGCCGCTCTCGAGAAGGCCTCGGTCGACGGCGGAAACGAGCGGGACCACGTCAAGGCCGCGATCGGGATATTCGAGCTCGCGAACGAGTCCCACGAGGACCTTTTCTGCAACGAGATCTCGCTGTGCCACGCCATGCTCGGCGACGAGGATGGCTGCCGCGCGGCGCTGGAGCGGGCGAGCAAGAGCGACGCGCTAAACCCCGACGTCTTCCTGATCCAGCCCGACTTCGAGAAGTACAAGGGAAAGCCCTGGTTCCAGGAGCTGGCCAAGCCATTTAGCAACTAGCGCCTTCGCAAGAGGGTGTCGCGTGCCGGAGGAACGGTGAGCCGCCCCGGCGGCGGGAGCGGGCTGAACGTCCTCGTCGCGCAGGAGCCGTTCCCGGTCGGCGACCTCGACGGCAACGTCGAGAGGATAGTCGGCCTCGCCGCCGCGAGCGCCGAGGACACCGACCTGCTGCTCACGCCCGAGCTGTGCGTGTGCGGCTACCCGCCCGAGGACCTCATGTCGTACGACGAGTTCGTCCTCGCGTGCTCGACAGCGGCAGGCGAGGTCAGGGAAAGGGTCGCCGGGCTCGGCCGCGACCGGCTGCACGTCTCCGTGGGCCTCCCGCGGCTCACGGACGGCAGGCTGTTCAACGTGGTCCAGGTCCTCAACCGCGGCAAGGTGGTTGCCGAGCACGCAAAGAACCACCTGCCGAACTACGGGGTCTTCGACGAGAAGCGCCACTTCGAGCCCGGCTCGGAGATCGGCGCGCTCGAGATCAGGGGGCGCAGGGTCGCGCTTGCGGTCTGCCACGACATCTGGGTGGAAAGGTTCAGGGAGCGGCTGCGTGAGCTGTCGCCGGACCTGGTCGCGGTGCACAACGCCTCGCCGTTCTACCTCGGGGTGCAGGCCGAGCGCGAGGCGCTGACCGCCTCGATGTCCTCGGGCGGGACCGACGTCGTCTACGTCAACATGGTCGGCGCTCAGGACGAGCACGTCTACGACGGAGGCAGCCACCTCGCCCGCGGCGGGGAGGTGGCCGAGCGCCTGCCGTTCCTGGCCGAGCGCTGCGAGAGGCTCGGCGGCGGCCCGCTGAGCGAGCTGCCCGGCGAGACCGAGCAGGTCCGCCGCGCGCTCGAGACCTGCGTGCGCTCCTACGTCGGGGCGGCCGGCGGCTCGGAGGCCTTCGTCGGCGTTTCGGGCGGGATCGACTCGGCCGTGGTCCTGTGCGTGGCCGCCGCCGCGCTCGGCAGCGACAGGGTGACCGCGGTCGCGATGCCGTCCGGGATCTCGTCGCCGATCAGCCTGGAGGACGCGCGGGCGCTTGCGTCGAACCTCGGGACGGGCTTCAGGGAGATCGGCATAGGCGAGGCGCTCGAGGCGTACCTCGGCCGGCTCGAGGGCCTGCTCGGCCGCGATCTCGCCCCGGTGGCGAGGGAGAACCTCCAGTCGCGGATCCGGGGGACGTACCTGATGGCGCTCGCGAACGACTCGGGCGGGCTCGTCCTCACGACCGGGAACAAGAGCGAGATGGCAACGGGCTACGCGACCCTCTACGGGGACATGGCCGGAGCCTTCGACGTGCTCAAGGACATCTCCAAGACGAGGGTCTACGAGCTTGCGGGGCTGATCAACCGCGACGGCGAGGTGATCCCGCAGCGGATCATCGACAGGCCGCCGACCGCGGAGCTGCGCGAGAACCAGCTCGACTCCGACAGCCTGCCGGAGTACGACAGCCTCGACGGAATCCTGCGGAGGGTGGTCGAGGACCTCGAGAGCCCGGCGTCGGTCGCCGGGGACCTCAGCGCAGAGGACACCTTGCTGTTCACAGAGCTGCTCGAGAGAAGCGAGTTCAAGCGCCGGCAGGCGCCCATCGGGCCGACGGTCACCCGCAGGGCGTTCGGCAAGTCCTGGCGCATGCCGGTCTGCAACAGGTTCTCGTTCGCGCGCTACATCGGCGATGGCAGGCAGGAAAAAGAGGACGGCCAGCTGCCCTGACGCCGCCGCGACAGCCGGGCTCGGGCGCGCCCTGTCGGAGGGGGTCGGGCCCGGGACGGCCATCCACCTCAGCGGCGAGCTCGGCTCGGGCAAGACCACCTTCGCCAAGGGCCTGCTGGCCGGGTGCGGGGTGCAGGACGAGGTGACCAGCCCGTCGTACTCTCTTGTCGAGGTGTACGAGGGGGGCGGCCTTACTTTCTGCCACCTTGACCTCTACAGGTGCGCCCATCCGGGCGAGTGGCTAGAATCCGGCCTTGCGGAACAGCTTGACGGTGCCGACGTGAGCCTCGTCGAATGGCCTGAAAGGGCCGGCGGCCTTCCGTCACCCGACCTCGAGGCGGCCTTCGCCCGCGGCGCGGAAGGAGCGGGGCGCGAGGTCCTCCTGCGGTCCCTGACCGCGCGCGGCGACAGGCTGCTCGCCGCCCTGCGGTGAGGGCGCTTCCGGCCTTGGCCGCGGCCGCGGCCGTTGCTGCGGCGGCCCTGCCCGCCGGAGCGGACGACCTTTCTGCGATCAGGCTGTACCCGGCCGCGGAGTACACCAGGCTCGTGGTCGAGGCCGACGTCCTCCCGGGTTACCGCCTTGCGATCCTCGACGGCCCCGACCGCCTGGTGCTGGACGTCTCGGCCTCGGACAGCGACGAGCTGCTCGACATCGTCCGCAACCGCGACCTGTCGAACGCTGCCTACCTCAGGGGCATACGCGCCGCGCGGTTCGACGACAAGAGGCTGAGGGTGGTGTTCGACCTCGCCGACGAGGTGACCTACAGCCTGTTCTCGCTCGAACCGATCCAGAGCTACGGCAGCCGCGTGGTGCTCGACATCTCGCCGAAGGGCGGCAGCGGCCGCAACGTCGGCCTGCTGAGCGACCTCGGCTTCACTTCGGTCGCGCCGGACCCCGGCCGCGCCGCGCCGGAGTCGGAAGGCGACTTCCACGTCATGATCGACCCCGGCCACGGCGGCGAGGACCCCGGCGCAGTCAACAAGGACGGCGTGCGCGAGAAGCACATCGTCCTCGACATCTCGAGGAGGCTCGAGCGCAGGCTCGGACAGGTCCCCGGAGTCCGGGCGAGCATGACCCGCCGCGACGACGTCTTCATCCCGCTCGCGACGAGGATAAGGATGGCGCAGGAGCGCGACGTCGACCTGTTCGTTTCCGTCCACGCTGACTCCTTCACCAGCTCGAGGCCGCGCGGGGCGTCGGTTTTCGTGCTCTCGCGCAAGGGCGCCTCGAGCAGGCTCGCGGCCCAGCTCGCCGAGCACGCGAACCTCTCCGACCAGGTCGGCGGGATCAACTCGGCCGCCGGCGCCCCGAGCACCGAGGTCGAGCGCGCGCTCACCGACATCTTCAAGGACGGCAAGGAGCGCGCGTCGCGCAGCTACGCGGAGATCGCGCTAGAGCGCCTCGGGTCGATCAACCACACCCACGGCGACCACGTGCACTCGGCGGGCTTCGCGGTGCTCAAGTCGCCGTCGGTCCCGTCGGTGCTCATCGAGGTCGGGTTCCTGAGCAACCCCGACGACGCGAGGCTGCTCACGACATCGGGGTACAGGCAGCGCCTCGCGGAGCAGATAGCGCTTGCGATAATTGAGTACAAGGAGCGCAATGAGCCGGTCGCGCAGGTCCAGGATGGCTGAGGAGGGCGGAACGATCCGCAGGCTCGACCCCTCGGTCGTCAGCAAGATCGCCGCGGGCGAGGTCGTCGAGCGGCCGGCGTCGGCGCTCAAGGAGCTCGTCGAGAACGCAATCGACAGCGGCGCGGACAGGATCAGGATCAACCTGGTCGACGGCGGGGTCACGCTGCTTTCGGTGACCGACAACGGGCGCGGCATGTCCGCGGCCGACCTCCGCGAGGCGGTCCAGGCGCACACGACGAGCAAGCTCTCGACGCTCGAGGACCTCGAGCGGATCCAGACGCTGGGCTTCCGCGGCGAGGCGCTCGCAGCGATCTGCTCGGTCGCGAACGTGACCGTGCGCAGCAGGAAGGAGGGTTCGGACGACGGCAGCGAGCTGGCGCTTGCCGGAAGCTGGTCCGGCGAGGAGCCGCGGCCGTGCGTCGCGAGGCAGGGCACCGAGGTGGTTGTGCGCGACTTCTTCTCCCACACGCCCGCGCGGCGCAAGTTCCTGCGCAAGCCGCAGACCGAGTGGGCGCACTGCGAGGTGCTCGTCCAGGCGATGGCGCTCGGCAACCCGCAGGTCGGCTTCGCCCTCGAGCGCGACGGCAGGGTCCGCAGGGAGTGGCCGCCGCAGGGCCTGCGCGAGCGCGCCTTCGCCGTCCTAGGCCCGAAGTTCGAGAAGGCCGCGGTCGCGGTGGACCGCAAGAGCGGGCCGTTCCGCCTGCACGGCCACGTGGACCTCTTCGGGACGGGCAGCAAGTCGCGGCAGTTCTTCTTCCTCAACGGCAGGGCGGTCGACGACAAGCTGCTGCGCCAGGCGGTGCTGAAGGCCTTCCGCGACATGCTCCGCGGCCCGGACCACCCTTACGTCCTGTTCCTCACCATGCCGCCCGGGCTCGTCGACGTAAACGCGCACCCCGCCAAGCTCGAGGTGCGCTTCAAGGAGCCCAGCTCCGTGTTCAGCTTCGTGCACTCGGTGCTCGACGAGGTCGCCAGGGAGCCGGTCGGCGCGAACCCCGACATCGAGCTCGCCCCCGCCGGTCCCGCAGCGGCGCCCGCGGGCAGGGCCGCCACAGGGCGCGCCGCGGGCGGAGGAGCGTATTCGCGCGGTGGGTCGATCCCGCGCGGCCAGCCCACGCCGACCTTCGTTTCGGGCTCCGCGCGCGCGGCGTCCGGTCCCGGCAGCGGCGCCGTCACGCGCCCGCGCGGCTCCGGTCCGGACGATGTGCCCCCGAACGAGCTCGGGCGGGTGATCGGGATGCTTCACGGGATATACCTCCTGACCGAGTCCGACCGCGGCATGGTCGTGATCGACGTGCACGCCGCGCACGAGCGGATCATCTACGAGGAGCTCAAGAAGGGCTCCAAGGTCAGGGAGCAGGCGCTGCTCGAGCCGGTCGAGCTGGACCTTTCGCCGGTCGAGATGGACGCGGTCGCGGCCAACAGGGAGCTGCTCGCAGAGGCCGGGCTGCGGATCAGGAACGAGAGCGGCGTAGAGGTGCTCGCCGGCCTGCCGGCGGCGATCGCCGAGCGGATCGAGGACCCGGTCGCGCTGGCCGACGAGTGCATCAGGGAGGTCATGGAGACCGGCAGGGTCTTCGCGGCCAACGAGATGGTAAACCAGGTCCTGTCGACCGCCGCGTGCCACGCCGCGGTGCGGGGGGCGAACCCGTTCCTGTCGGGCGGGAACCTCGAGGCGCTGCTCAAGAGGATGGGCAGGACCCTCCGCTCGGGCAGGTGCAACCACGGGCGGCCGTGCTGGCGCGTGATCTCGCTCCGCGACCTGGACAGCAGCTTCGAGAGGGGCAGGTGACGAAAGGGGCCCTTCGCTGGTCCTGACCCGCGGGATCGTTCCCGGCGGCTTCCGGGATTCGGGAAGGGCCCTGCTGATCGCGGGGCCGACGGGGACCGGGAAGTCCGAGCTGGCCATGGAGGCCGCCAGGCTGCTCGGCGGGGAAATCGTCAGCGTCGACTCCTGCGCGGTGTACCGCGGCTTCGACATCGGCGCCGCAAAGCCGAGCCGGGCAGAGATGCGCGAGGTCCGCCACCACCTGGTCGACATCAGGTCGCCCGGCGAGGGCTACAGCGCCGGCGACTTCGTGCGCGACGCAGAGGAGGCGGTCGCGTCGATCCTCGCGCGCGGCGCGGTCCCGATCCTCTGCGGCGGGACGATGATGTACGTCAACTCCCTGCGCAACGGCCTCCACGACATCCCGGAGGTTCCCGATGCGGTGAAAAGAAGGGTGCGCGCCGAGGTGGCTGAGGGCGGCTCTCCCGCAGCGCACGCGAGGCTGGACCGGGCGGACCCGGCGACCGCGCGGCGCCTGTCGCCGGGCGACAGCCAGCGCATCGTGCGCGCGCTGGAGGTCTGCGAGGGGACCGGCAGGCCGCTTAGCGAGTGGGTCAGGGGCCCGAGGAGGCCGCTGTCGTTCTCATTCGTCGCGCGCTACGTCGTCCCCTCTGACCGCGCGGCTCTGTCGCCCAGGCTGCGGGAGAGGTTCGAGGGCATGGTGGAAAGGGGGCTGGTCGAGGAGGTCAGGGGAATCGTCGAGGAGCACGGCTTCGGGATCGACCCGCTGCGCTCGGTCGGCTACCGGCAGGTGGCCGAGCACGTCGCGGGAAAGGTCTCCCTGGAAGAGGCGGTCGAGAAGGGGGTCGCCGCGACGCGGCGGCTGGCGAAAAGGCAGATGACCTGGATCAGGAAGTTCTCGCCAAGAGACGGCGAGACCGTGACGGTCTAGCGCGCGGCGCGGGCCTTGGGTCAGCCGGCGGCGCCGGCGGAGTCGATCCTGGTCCCGACTCCCTTCGCGCCCTCGATCACCTTCCTCAGGTTGCCGCCGGTGTGTATGTCGAAGACGTGGATCGGGATGTCCTGGTCCCTGCACATCGTGATCGCTGTCGTGTCCATGAACTCGAGGCGTTGCGTGATCGCCTCCATGAACGACAGCTTCTCGATCATCTTGCTGTCCTTGCTCGAGCGCGGGTCCCTGTCGTAGACGCCGGGGACGTTCGTGCCCTTGAGCAGGGCGTCGGCCTGGATCTCGGCCGCCCGCAAAGCCGCTGCGGTGTCGGTCGTGAAGTAAGGGTTGCCCGTGCCGCCCGCGAAGATCAGCGCCTTGCCGTCCTCGAGACCCGAGATGGCCTTCTCCCTGATGTAGATCTGCGCGACCTGGTCCATGCTCAGCGCGGTCTGCAGGCGGGTGTCGACCCCGTGGTCCTGCAGCCGGCCCTGCAGGGCCATCGAGTTGATGATCGTCGCGAGCATCCCCATGTAGTCGCCCTGGATCCGGCCGAGCTTGTGCGAGTCGGCGAACGCGGACCCCCTGACGATGTTCCCGGCGCCGACGACGACCGCGACCTGCACGCCGGCAGACAGCGCGCCCTTGATCTCGAGCGTGAAGTGCTCGAGCATGTCGTTGCTGATGTTGTCGCCGACGGCCTCGCCCATCAGGGCCTCGCCCGACAGCTTGAGCAGGACGCGCCTGAGGCTCACGGTGACGGCGGCCCCCCGTGCCCTCCCGGGGCGGGGCGGGGGCGCGCCTCAGTCAAGGTAGATCGCTGCGAACCCGCCGACCCCGGCGCCGTTGTCCTTGAGGTGGCTTTCCACCTTGGTCTTGTCGTCCTTGATGAAGTCCTGCTTGAGCAGCGCCTTGCCGGCGACGAACTTGCCGAGCTTGCCGGCGACGATCCTCTCGCGGACCGCCGGGTCCTTTCCGCCCTCTGCTGCCTCGCGCTCGAAGCTCTCGCGGACCGAGTCCAGGCGCCCGGCGTCGTAGTCCTCAGGCGCGACGACCTCGGGCCGCATGGAGGCGATCTGCATGCAGATGTCCTTGCCGAGCTGCGGGTCGTCGCTGCCCGTGACGTCCGCCATCACGCCGATCTTGCCGTTGTGGTGGATGTAGTGGTGCAGGGCGCCGGACGCGGTCAGCGTCTCGTGCCTGCCGAGCCTGATGTTCTCGCCGGTCTTCGACAGGACCTCCAGCCGCGCCTCCTCGACCGTCCTGCCGTCCGCGCTCGCCTCGCCAAGCGGCGCCCCGCCGTCCTCCATGCCGGCCGCGGCCCTGGCGGCGAAGTCGGCGAACTCGCGCAGGCGGTCGTTGTTGGCGACGAAGTCGGTCTCGGTCAGGACCTCGACGAGCGCCCCCCTGTTGCCCGACGCGGCGAACGAGACCCGTCCCTCGTTTGTCTCGCGGCCGGACTTGCGCTCGGCCATCTGCGCCCCGCGCGCCTGCAGCCACTCCGCGGCAGCGTCCAGGTCGCCCTCCGACTGCTCCAGGGCCTCCTTGCACTGGGAGAAGCCCGCGCCGGTCCGCTCGCGGAGCTCCTTGACCCTTGCGGCCGGAAAGCTCACCTTTCAGCTGGCGGGTGCGGGTGCGCCGGGAAAGTTCAGGCGCCGTTGCCTGCGGCGGCCGGCTTCGCGCCGCCGTCCTCCTGCGCGGCGAACCTGTGGCCCGCCGCGATCGCGTCGGCTATGACGCGAAGGTAGATGTTTATCGCGTGGCTCGAGTCGTCGTTGCCGGGGATGACGACGTCGATTCCCTCGACCGAGAAGTTGGTGTCGACCACCGCGATCACGGGGACGCCGATCTTGCGCGCCTCCTTGATCGCGATCTGGTGCATGCCTGCGTCGATCACGAACAGCGCTGCCGGCAGGCCGTTCATGTCGCGCACGCCCTCGAGCGACAGGCGCAGGCGGCGCAGCTTTCCGAGCAGCCTCAGGCCCTCCTTCTTGGTCAGGTTGCGGAGGTTCTCAGGCTTGCTCATCTGCTCGTAGTCCTCGAGCTTCCTGACCGACTTGAGCACCGTCTTGTAGTTGCTCAGCAGCCCGCCGAGCCACCTGTGGTTGACGTAGGGCATGCCGCAGCGGCGCGCCTCGTCCTTGGTCGACTCCGATCCCGCGGACTTCGTGCACACGAACAGGACCTTGTTGCCCCGCGAGGCTGCCATCGCGCAGTACTGCGCGGCCTCGATCAGACCGCTCTTGGTCTCGTCGAGGTTGATGATGTGCAGGTCGTTGCGCACGCCGAAGATGTACCTCCGGTAGGACGGGTGCCAGAACCGCTTGCGGTGGCCGAAGTGGGCCCCCGACTTGATCAGGGTCCTGATGTCGACCTCGGGGGTGTAGGACGTGGGCGCCGTCACTTCGTCTCGGTCAGTCGCGGTCCGACAGCGCGGAGAACCTCATCTTGGCCGCGAGGTCCGGCGCGACGTTGATCACCACCTCGTGTTCGCCGACGCTCTTGATCGGCTCGCCGCCAGGCAGCTTGACCTGGTTGCGCTTGATGTTGAAGCCCTGCTTCGTGAGCAGGTCGGCGATCCCGGACTGGGTGACGGAACCGTACATCGCTCCGCTCTCCTGGGCCTGGTACACCGACTGGAGCAGGTAGCCGTCGAGCTGCGAGTGCAGCTCCTCGAGCCTGCCGCGCTCCTCCTTGCGCTCCTTGAGGATCTTCTTCTTCTCCCTCTCGAACTCGGCCATCGCCTCGGCGGTGTAAGTCCGCGCGATGCCGGAAGGCAGCAGGCGGTTGCGGGCGTAGCCGCGCTTGACGGAGACGACGTCGCCGAACTTGCCCAGGTGGGGGGCGTCCCCCATCAGGATCACCTTGATGCTGCTCACTTGAGCTTGACCCGGCTGTGCTGGTCCGTGTAGGGCAGGAGCGAGAGGTAGCGCGCGCGCTTGATCGCGACAGCGAGCTTGCGCTGCATCAGCGAGCTCACGCCGGTCACCCTGGAAGAGAGCATCTTGCCGTCGAAGTTGACGTACTTGGACAGCAGGCCGACGTCCTTGTAGTCGATCTCGGTCACGCCATCCTTGCGGAACGGGCAGCGGTTGCGCCTCTTGCCGAAGGGGTTGCGCGAGCCCGGCCGCCTCGAGCGCCTGTGCCTGCGCTTGACCGGCATCAGGCCCCGCCCGCCGCGGCGGGCTCGCCCTCGGCCTCCTCTTCGGCCATCGCGGCCGCGACGGGGCTCGGCTCAGTCACCTCGCCCGGGGTGCGGATGAGCAGGGTGCGGATGACGGGGTCGTCCGTGTCGAGGGTGTCCTGCAGCCTGTCGGCAACGTCGGGGTCCTCGCAGGAGAAGTTGATCAGGACATAGTGCCCCTTGAGGTGGTTGTCGACCTGGTAGGCAAGGGCGCGCCGCCCCCAGTCCTCGCGGCGGGTCACGGTCCCGCCGCCCTCCTCGATCGAGGAGCAGTACCCGTTGACCATCTCGGGGACCTGGTCGGAAAGCTCCGGGTTCACCACCATCACCACCTCGTAATGGCGGAGGGCGCCGCTGCTCATTGGCGCGGCTGAGGAGTCACGGGTCCCTGCGCTCGTTGCATAGAATCCACAATTATACACAATTTGCGAGCGTATACGACTGCCATGGACCGCGAGAAGCAACAGGAGTACGACGAGCTCCTTGAGGGCCGGACGGCCGAGATAGCCGGGCACCTCGAGCGCCTGGCGGACGCCGCGGACGCGGACGGCGGCGGGGACGCGCTTGCCGTCGAGGAGCTGCGGACCGCGCTGCGCGGGATGATGGCGGCGCTCTACGAGGCCGACCTCGCCGACCTGTTCGAGGTCCTGCGGCCGGCGCTGCGCGACGTCGCCGCAGGCCTGGTGGACGACGCCCGCCTCGCTGCGGTGATCAACGACATGAGCGACGCGGCCGGAGTCGCAATGGCCAAGCACCTCTCGAACGAGAGGCTCGAGGGCGCCCTGAGGGCCTGCAACGACACCGAGGAGATCGAGGGCCTGCTCAGGCTGCTCGCGCCGAAGCGCCGCTCGGAGCTGCTGCTGTCCACGGGCCTGTCCAAGGACGTCTCGCTGCTCCACAGCCTGTCGTTCGCAGAGGGAACGGTGGGCGAGCTGATGGACTTCTTCCACGTCTGCGTCGACAGCGGGTCCACCGTCGCCGCGGTCCAGGCCGAGCTGCGCAGGCGCAGGTCGCTGCCGTCGCAGTGCGACAAGCTGTTCGTCACGGAAAACGACAGGCTCGTCGGGGTCATCCCGCTCAAGCGCCTGCTCCTGCACCCGCCCGGGTCCAAGGTCCGCGACGTCATGGTCGGCGAGCGCCTGCACACCCTGCAGTCGACGGACTCGGTCGACGACGCGGTCAACCTGTTCGAGCGCTACGACCTCGTCTCGGTCCCGGTCCTCAACCACTTCGGCGAGGTCATGGGAAGGGTGACGGTAGACGAGATCCTCGGGCACATGCGGGCGGACAGCCACGCCGACATGATGGTCTCGTCCGGCCTGCGCGAGGACGAGGACCTCTACGCATCGGTCCCGCGCAAGCTCCAGAACCGGGCGCTGTGGATATTCGTCAACCTCGTCGCGGCCTTCCTGGTCTCGCGGGTGATCGGCGGCTTCGAGGACACCATCGTCGAGATCGTCGCGCTCGCGTCGCTGATGCCGATCGTCGCGAGCATGGCGGGCAACACCGGCATGCAGACCGCGACGCTCGTGATCCGCGCGCTGGCGCTCAACCAGATCGGCATGCGCAACTGGTACGTGCTCCTCGGGAGCGAGCTTGCGCTCGGCCTGGCAAACGGCCTGCTGTGGGGGACGCTGGTCGGCCTGTTCAGCCTGGTGTTCTACGGCGACCTGATGCTGGCGCTCGTGCTCGCGTGCTCGATGACCGCGGTGTTCCTCATCGCGGGCGCGCTGGGCTTCCTCGTTCCGATCACAGTCCAGGCTCTGCGCGGCGACCCAGCGCTGGGCACGAGCGTGATCGTCTCGGTCTCGCTGGACTGCCTGGGCTTTCTGATCTTCCTTTCGCTGGCCGCGGCCGTGCTGGCCTAGGGGTGCGCGGCCGGCGTCACGCCGAGCGCAGTTCCGTGTACTTGACGATCACGGCCTCAAGCCTGTCGAACATCCGCTCCTGCTCCTCGCGGGACGTGATCTCGCCCTTCTCGAGCATGTCGGTGAGCGTGTCGTAGAGCCTGTCGATATGCAGGTTGAACTCGTTCTCGTCGGTGACCTCTCCGCCCTCGACGAGGTTCTCGAGGAAGGTCACCGCCTCGTCGAAGCGGTTAAGGTCCTGGTAGAGGAAGGCCTTCATCTGCCGCGCCCACGACGGGACGCCCTCGATCCCCTCGGTCGCGCCGTGGAGCTCGCCGGCCATCTCGAGCGCGAGATCCAGGTCGTCGACCTCGTTCTTTGCGATCGACGTAGCGCTGGCCATCCAGTGCCAGTACGCCTCCGGGTCGTTTGCGAACTCCTCGCGGACGAACTCAACCATCTTCCTGACCTTCACGGGATCCTGGACGAAGGAGTAGACGTAGGTCGCGTTGAGCATCGGGTAGTGCGTGTTCCGGTCGAGGTAGAGGATCGACCGCAGCCAGCCGACCACCTTGTCGTAGTCGAGGTCGTGGAAGGAGACCGACTGCCCCTGCTGGTTGTCGAAGGCCTGCAGCCACAGGGTCAGGACCTTCGAGAAGGTCACCTTGTCGCCGACCGACATCGCCGTCAGCATCACCTCGCCGGGCGGCTCGGGCAAGTCGATCTCGTTGACCCTCGGCGGCGGCAGCTCGAGGTTGTTGTTGACCTGCAGCGCGAAGAACGCGGCGATCACGAGCCAGATCGTGAGCGAGACCCGCTTCGATATCGCCTGGACCGGCTGGTACTCCTCGGCGACGATCAGGCGGAACCTGAACCTGTGCCTGTCCCTCTTGCGCTCTGCCATCCCTGGCGCCTAGATGTTCTTGCGGACGAAGTCCCACATCGCCATCGCGCCGATCAGGACGCAGTAGATGACGGTGCTCGCTACCAGCCCCGGGATCGCTTCCGCGCCTCCGCCGTAGACCAGCCAGTCGGTCTGCGTGAACAGGGTGAGCTTCGGCAGGACCAGCTCGAGTCCGCTGAGCATGAACTCGATGATGTTGTTGCCGAGGGTCTCGGCGAGGATCGGGCTCGTCGACACGAGCTCGATCGCGTCGGTCAGCCGCGAGAGGATGTAGAAGAAGAAGGTGATGAACACGGACGCCGTGATCTGCTGGTTGAACGTCATCACGGCGAAGAACGCGAACACCGCGACGATCGCGAGCTCGAGGGTGAGCGAGAACCACCACAGCGCCACCTGCCCGGCGTCGGAGTAGATCAGCAGGCACAGCGAGAAGATGAGCGCGAGGATCGCCCCGCAGAGTATGAAGCCGATGATCTTGCCGGTGAAGTAGATCAGCCGCGAGACCGGCATCGACAGGTAGAGCTCGAGGCACTTGTCGTTGAACTCCCGGACGATCGTCGACACGACGAACACCATCATCACGAAGACCGCGCAGAACCTGTACGAGGCGGCGATCAGCGCGAGCTGCACCGCGCGGTGCTCGGTGATCGCGACCTCGGCGACGAAGCCGGCGATGCCGAGCCCGAGCAGGGCGAAGACGACCACGAGAATCAGCAGCCGGTTGTTGACCATCTCGCGCACCGTGTAGGCGGCGAAGGTCGAGACCATCCCCCCGATGTTTAGAATGTTTCCGCGGTCACTCATCGCTCAGGTCCTGTGATCCACACACCGACCGGCGGTCCGGGGCGGGCAGCTTGAACATGGGAATCCCTTCCTTCGCAGGCGTCGGAAGTATATCAAGGATCGCCCCGATCCTGGCCTACGTGATCCTGCTGCAGGGCGCGTCCCACGAGCAGGCGCTCGCCCCGAGCGCGATGGCGGCGCTCGGCGCGCTGCATGCCGTCGCGCTGTTCGCGCCTCTGATCGTCGCCGACCTCGAGCACGGCCGGAGGTTTTTCCACCTCCACCTCACCGCCGCGGCGCTTGCCGCGGCCGCGTTCTACTTCCGCGGCTGGCCGATGATGGCCTGGATCTGCGTCCTCGCGGGATACGGCCTCGGCGCGTCGCTCGCGAGCCGGGGCAGGCTCGAGCGCCTGGCCTTCACGCTCCAGGTGCTGCTGTGCCTGGTCCTGCTTTTCTTCACCGTCCTGCCCGACACCCTCAGGATCAGCGGCGTCGCGGGGCGCGAGGACCTGTGGCTGGTCACGGTCATCGCGTTCGCGGCCTGGGCCGTCATCCACGCAGGCTCGGCCCTCGACACGGGCCAGAGCAGGGTGGAGCCGGTCACCTGCATGCTGTTCATCCTGCTGTGCTGCCTGATGACGAGCGTCACGGCCCTGGCAGTCCTGTCGCAGCCGCAGCTCGACTACCTCGCGGTCGTGCTCGTCGTCGTGGTCGTGGCGCTTGCGCTGTCGGGCGCCGCCTGGCTGCTGTGGGCCCCGCTCATCGGCGAGGGCCTGTCGGCGGTTTTCTTCCGGCACGTCCTTTCGCTCGGGGTGCCGTTCGACGACTGGATGGAGGAGATGAACGCGCTCGCCGCCGCCTCGAGGGACGAGGCCGACTTCTGGCTGAGGGCGATGGAGCTGATGCGCGAGCGCGCGGAGCTCAGCGGGATCGGCTGGAGCGAGGGCGACGAGGACGTCGGGGTGGGCAGGCTCGAGGGGCACGTTGTCCGGCTGCCGGTGACCGAGCGCGGGCTGCGGCTCTACTCGCCCGGCAGGGTGCTCCCGACCAGGTCGTTCAGCCTGTGGCTGCTCGCCCGGGTCGCGCACGAGTACCGTTTGTCGAAGGGGCGCGAGGAGCGGCTGACCGCCGAGGCGACGATGCGCTCGGTTCACGAGAGGGGGGCGCGGACCACCCACGACATCAAGAACCTGCTCCACGCGATCAACCTGCTGTGCTCCCCGGGCCGCGACGGCAGGGACGGCGACTTCGGCGAGAGGAGCAGGGAGCAGCTCCGCTCCCTGGCCGCCAGGCTCGAGACCACGCTTGCGAGCCTCGGCGAGGCCGGCGCGGGCGACGAGGGCGGCGGGCTGATATCGCTGCGCGCCTGGTGGGAGGGCGCCGTAAGGCGCCACGCAAGCGACGCGGTCAGCTTCAGGCGGGACAAGGACGTCGACGACGGCGAGAGGGTCCCGGCCGAGCTGTTCGACCGCGCGCTTGAGAACCTCCTGCACAACGCGCTGCGGAAGGCCGGCCGCGGCGGCGGCCTGGACGTGAGCGTCGAGCTGGGGGAGGGCCCCTCGCTCACGGTGCGCGACAGCGGCTCGCCGATCCCGCAGGCCACGGCCTCGCGCCTGTTCCGCGCTCCCGTCCCATCGGACGAGGGCATGGGCATTGGGCTGTTCCAGCTCGCGACGAGCGCGACCGGGCTCGGCTACGGCGTGTCGGTCGCCTCGAACAGGCAGGGCGACGTCGCGCTCCGGCTATCGCGGCTCCCGCGCGCCTAGAGGCCCGCGAGAGTCCGCTTCAACAGAACCAGGTCGTCCCAGGACTTGCTCTTTTCAGACGGCCGCCTGAGCAGGTATGCCGGGTGGTAGGTCGCCACGGCGGGCATCCCTTCGAAATCGTGCACCTTGCCGCGCATGTCGGCCATCGTCGCGCCTGCCTTCAGCATCGCGTTGCCCGCGACCCTGCCTAGCACCAGCAGCAGCTTCGGCGACAGCAGCTCGACCTGCCTGCGCAGGTAGGGATCGCAGGCGAGGATCTCAGCCTCCTCGGGATTGCGGTTTTCCGGCGGCCGGCACTTGACCACGTTGGTGATGTAGGCCGTTTCCCCGGCGTCGATTCCCGCGGCGGCCAGCATGCTGTCCAGCAGCTTTCCGGCGCGCCCGACGAACGGCTCGCCCTGCAGGTCCTCCTGCTCTCCGGGCCCCTCGCCGACGATCAGCACCTCGCAGGCGTCCGCAGCGCCTCTGCCGAAAACCGTCCTGGTGCGCCCCTTGCACAGGGGGCACCTCTCGCACGAGGCGACGATCCCGGCAAGCTCCTTGAGGGTGACGTTTGCCGGAACAATTGAGTCTGACTTCTCCCCGGGCGTCGGCGGCGGGTCCTTGGCCTCGGGCTTGGGAGGGCCGGCCTCCGGAGGCTTTCCTTGCGGCGCGTCCGGCTCCTTGCGCCCGCCCGCGTTCTTGGCGGCGTTGGCCCACTTGGCCCAGTCGCCCAGCTCGAGCTCCCGGATGACCTGCCGCTTGATGGTCACTGTTTCCTGAGCGCCTTCCGCTCCTCGATCGTAAGCGCGACCTTGTTGCGGACGTAAAGCGGGCGGACCTCGGAGGCCGCGGCGAGCCTGCCTGCTTCCTTCATTGCAAGCCCCAGCTCTGCGATCGCGGGAGCGAGCGATCCCCTCCACGCGGTCCTGACCGATGCCTTGCCCTTGGCGCAGCCGGCAAGCAGGTCCCGGTTGCCCGGCATCTTTCTTGCGCAGACCTCCCAGTCGCCGGCAAGGCGGGGCAGGCCGTCAAGCGGCCACAGCGACGGTGCGAGCCGCTCGCGGCGCCTTCCGGCGGGCCCGGCATACGCTGCGAGGTAGCAGTGCCCGCGGTGGGCGGGGTACGCCACGACCGCCTTCCCGCACCCGCTGGCATGCGCAAGGGCGAGGGTCGTCGGCACCTGCGCGACGCCGGTTCCGTGGACGAGCGACAGCCCCTGCGCAACGCCGCAGGCTGAGCGTATGCCGGAGAAGTTCCCGGGCCCGATGCCGCACGCGATCGCCTCGAGGTCCGCGGCGCGGACGCCGGACTGCGAGAGCACCTCGTCGATGCTGTCGATGATTCCGGCGCTCGCGTGGACCCTGGGCGCGTGCCTCGTCGCCGGCGCGCGGCGGCCCTTCCGGAGCAGGGCGACGCTGTGCCCGCCGAAGCTGCAGTCAATCGCGAGGATCGCCATCGGCGGCCTTCCTCTTCGCGCCGCCCTTCCTGCCGCGGCCCCTTCTCTTCCTCTTCTTCCTTGCGGGGCCCGACACCTGCTTGGACCGCTCGGCATGGTCAAGCTCGAAGAACCATTCCCACCAGTCCGGCAGCAGCGAGTCGATCTCGCCCGCCTCGTTGCGCAGCCTGAGGAAGGCCAGCGCCTTGCGGGTGGTGTAGTTCCGCGCGTCGATCTTCAGCGCCCGCGGCTTGCCCTTCTGGTTCTGGAAGCGCGACTGGAACTCGAAGATCTCCCAGGCCTTCGAGCGCAGGGAGCGCGGCAGGATCGCGGCCTCGTCGATGCCGGACTCGAAGAACAGCTCGTGCATCAGGTTCATCCTCGCCTCGTTTGCGGCGCAGGCCTCGGCCCAGCGCTCCGCGATCCTCGGCCAGAAGAGCCCGCAGGTCACCAGCGAGAGCGAGACCCTGCCGTTGCGGCGGGATATGTGGTCGGTCGAGTGCAGGACCTCGTTGATGAACTCGATCTGCCCGCCGTCGTAGTTTGCCAGGTGCGGAAACAGGATCTCGGCGATGCCGTGCTCGAGAAACATTGAGAAGGTCCTGCTTGAAGCCTTTGAAAGCGCGACCTTTGTGAACTCGTCGAACAGCCGCGCGGGCGGTATGTCGCGCAGGGCGTGGGCCATCCTGCGCACCGGGCGCAGAGAGTCCTTGCTGATGGAGCAGTCGAGCTTGGCCGCAAGCCTCAGCAGGCGCATCATCCGCACCGGGTCCTCGCGGTAGCGCTCCCTCGGGTTGCCGATCACCCTCATGGTTCGCCTCTTGACGTCGCTTATCCCGTCGGTGAAGTCGAGCACCTTCTTTCGGACCGGGTCTAGCATGAGAGCGTTCACGGTGAAGTCGCGGCGCAGGGCGTCCTCCGAAGCGGTCCCGAATATGTTCTCGGACCCCTCGCTCTCGCTCCCGTCCGGCTTGCGCCGGAACGTAGACACCTCAACGGTCTCCCCGCCGAGGTGGACGTGGACGAGGCGGAAGCGCCTGCCGATGACGTAGGCCCGCCGGAACAGCCTCTTGACCTGGTTGGGGCGCGCGTCGGTCGCGACGTCGTAGTCCTTCGGGTCCAGGCCGAGCAGCAGGTCGCGCACGGCGCCGCCGACCAGGAACGCCTCGTGGTTCCTTCGCTTGAGGGTCTTGACCGTCTCGAGGCTTGCGTCGCTGATCTTGCGCGGGTCGATGCCCAGCTCCGCCAGGCCGTACTCCCTTGCGCCCCTCACGGCCGGGCCGCCGCCGGGAAGATCTCGCCGACCATCCCCCGCAGCCTCGGGCACTCCTCCCGGATGCCGTCCAGCCCGGCCCTGACGGCGCGGACCTCATTCCTGAGCTTCAGCGCGGCGGGCTTCAGCCCGAGGCCTGTCACCATCGTCCTGCGCCCGCGCTTGCCGTCGGTCCGGACCCGCTTGCCGGCCGCCCTCTCGCTGCCGGTCGCGTCGCGGATGTCGTCGGCGATCTGGTAGGCGAGCCCGATCCTCCTTCCCACCTTCGCGATCGCGCGGACCTTCCCGCTGCCTGCGCCCGCGCACATCGCGCCGAGCTCCACCGATGCCTCGACCAGGCATCCGGTCTTCATTGAGTGCATGCGCCGCAGATCGGCGGGCGTTCTCGCCTTGCCTTCCACGTCAAGCGCCTGCCCGCCGACCATCCCGGCATGGCCGGCTGCCCTGGCGAGCGCCTCGTGCGCGCGGTCGCCGAGGCCGGCCCGGGCAAGCTGCGCGAACGACATCGTCAGCAGCGCGTCGCCCGCAAGGAGCGCCGTCGCCTCGCCGAACTTCCTGTGGCACGATGGCCGGCCGCGCCGCAGGTCGTCGTCGTCCATGCAGGGCAGGTCGTCGTGAACCAGCGAGTAGCTGTGCAAAAGCTCGACGGCCAGCGCGGCCGGCAGGGCGCGCGC
The DNA here is from genome assembly GCA_964509765.1 of uncultured Gammaproteobacteria bacterium. Lineage (GTDB taxonomy): Bacteria > Pseudomonadota > Gammaproteobacteria > Tethybacterales > Tethybacteraceae > CAZDYI01. Next base: position 5,802 of record CAZDYI010000077.1, on the reverse strand, counting down.
TTCGTCTCCGCCTGCAGCCTCGGCCGCGGCAAAGGCCAGGGCCGGGCGCAGGCGCTTGCCGCCCGGAAACACGCCGTGGCGCATGGCGTCGTAGAGTGTGCGCGGCTCGGCGTCTTCAGGCAGCCAGGCGGCCAGTGCAGGCGCCACCCTTTCCGCGGCGCGTTTCAGGGCGGCGTGTGCGAGCACTTTGTGATCGGGCGTGGTGGGCGCGTGCTCGGTCGGCTGGTGCGCGGCTGCCCGGGACGCGGCGGACTGGTTCGTGGTGAGCGCGCTCATGCATCCTCTCCGGAGTCGTCCGAAGCATCGCCGCTTCGCACGGCTTTCTGGTCGGCCTCGAGGGGCGAGATGGCAGGACGCGCGCCCGCCTCGTTCAGCTTTTCGATGCGCCGCTCGGCCTGCTGCAGCTCGGCATCGAGCCGGCCCGAGAGGCGCGCGCCTTCTTCGAAAGCGGCGAGCGCCTGTTCCAGAGTGAGCTCGCCCTGCTCGAGCTGCTCCACGATCTCTTCCAGGCGCGCCAGGGCGTCCTCGAAACTGGGGGCCTCGGCGGGGCGCCCGGCCTTGGCGCCCGAAGCGCCCGCCTGCCCTGGTTTTTTAACCGCTGATCCGGCCATAAGGCGGGCAAATATAGCAAAATCGGAACGGGGCGTGCCTGGGCAGGACGCCGGGTTGACAGGCCGAATCCCGTGAGTCCGGCGACCGTACAGGTGACGGGCCGCCGCCCGGCTGCACAGCGCCCGCGCCTGCCCGCATGTCGGCATGGCGAACGGAACCCGGCGCTGAACGAACGCGACTGATCTTAACGAAACGCGGCCGCCGGCTTCGCGCCAGGGGGGCCGCAAGCCGCGGCCGGGCATGACTATTGACGGGTCAGCCTCTCCACGGTTTTGCGCGTATCCCGGATGCCTTCGCGAATCACCTTGATTTTATTTCGCAGTATGTCATCGGCGTCCCCGCCCGCCTGCCTGGCCGACTCGCGCATGCCCCCCGCCATCTCGCGCAGGCCCCTGGTCACGCTGACATAAGAGGAGCGCAGCCCCGACATCCACCACCCCTCGATATGATCGACCGTGGCGTCCCTGGCGACGAGGCGCAGGTTCTCGCACAGCTCGTGCATGCCCTTCGCGTGATCGTGGAAGATCTTCACCTGATCGCGGGTTTCATCGAGCCCCGCGCGAAGTTCCCTTGCGTCCTTGCGCCTGGCGGCGATGTCATCGCACATCTCCGCGGCCTCATCGGCGAGCGCCCTCTGCGCCGCCTTGCTGCTCGCGCGCATTGCATCTGCATATTCCCGGCGCGCATCGGCATACTCGCTCATCGCCTCGGCGCTTTTGCTGGTCGCCTTGATCACCCTGCCGCGCAGCACCTTGCCGAACTCGTTCAGCGCCTCGGTAAACTCGAGCGACGCATCGGAAAGTTCGTACACCTCTTTCTTGTGCGACTTGCCGTAAAGCCGCTGCGCCGCGCTGGTGACGCGGTGCTGCGCATCGGAAACCTGACGCACCGCCCGGACCGCCTCGCGCACCAGCTCCGCCTGCTCGCGCGCTGCGTCGGCATGCTCGCGCGAGACATCGGCGTGCAAGCGCGCCGTGTCGGCAAAGGCATCCGGCGTCCTGGGAAGCGGGGGCGGCGTGTCCAGCGCCGAGGCCGAAGCGCCGGCCTTGGCGCCCGCGGCGGCGAGCGCACGAGGGCGCGCCGATCCGGAAGCCTGGTTCCACTGCCACAGCTTCCGGGCGAGGTAGAACAAAAGAAACAGAACAAGAAGTTCCGTAAACCCAAGCCCAAACATTATTGCTGTACTCCCCCCGGTTGAAACGCTGCCGCACGGCGCAGTGTTTCCCTCTGAAAATAACACCACCCGGCCTGCGCCGCTGCGATACGACCTGCCGAGGCTGTACGACCGCCGGGCTTCCGAAGCTCGGCTTGGCGACCGAATCGCGGCAGCCGTGCGGAGATCTTGTCAAAAGACGGAGCCGGTCGCAGCAACCGGCCGTATCGTGGTTGCCCGGTCGCTATGGCCGGTCGCAGCGACCGGCCACGAGTTCAGGACGATACACCCAATTACAGGATGATACGACCGCTCCGCCCCGCCCTCCGCCCGTTAGCATGTCAGGGCGAGCGTATGCCGTAGCGCTTCATTTTGCGCGACAGGCTCTCGCGCGCGATGCCCAGCGCTTCGGCGGTGCGGGAAATGTTCCAGTCGTTTTCTTCCAGGCGCCGCGCAAGGAAGCGTCTTTCGAAGTCCCGGCGCGCCTCTTCCAGGGTGGCGGCCCCCCGGCCCGCGGGTTCCCGTTCGCCCCGCAAGGCATCGGGCAGGTCGGCGCGGCGAATGGCCTCGCCCGGCGTCATCAGCACCATGCGCTCCACCAGGTTGCGCAGCTCGCGCACGTTGCCGGGCCAGGGGTAGGCCTCCAGCACGCGCATGGCGTCTGCCTGAACATTCTTGCGCTTCAACCCGCTGCCGATGCAAAACTCCGTAACGAATGCCTCCACCAGGGCGCCAATGTCGCTGGCCCGCTCGCGCAGGGCGGGCACCTGGAAGGGGATCACGTTCAGGCGGTAGTAGAGGTCTTCGCGAAAGCGGCCGCGTTCTATTTCCTCTTCCAGTTTTTTGTTGGTGGCGGCGAACACCCGCACGTCCACTTCGATGGGCTCGTTGCCGCCCACGCGCTCGAAGCGGTGTTCCTGCAGGATGCGCAGAATCTTGGCCTGGGTGCGCAGGCTCATGTCGCCGATCTCGTCCAGGAAAATCGTGCCGCCGTGCGCCAGCTCGAACTTGCCCTGCTTGCGGGCGACGGCGCCGGTAAAGGCGCCCTTCTCGTGGCCGAAGAGCTCGGACTCGATCAGCGCTTCGGGGATCGCGGCGCAGTTGACTTCGACGAAGGGGCCCTCGCTGCGCCGGCTGTGCAGGTGCAGGTTCCTGGCCACCAGTTCCTTGCCGGTTCCGTTTTCGCCCCGGATCAGCACCCAGGCGTCTGTCGGCGCCGCTTGCTGAATCTGCGCTTTCAAGCGGGTGATGACTTCCGATTCGCCCAGGATTTCGTGTGCGGCGAGCTGCCCGGCGCGCAGCGCGCGGTTTTCGTCGGCCAGGCGCTTGGCTTCCAGCGCGTGGTTGATGGTGAGCAGCAGCTTCTCGAAAACCAGGGGCTTTTCGATGAAGTCGAAGGCGCCGATTTGCGTGGCCTGCACCGCGGTCTCGATGTTGCCGTGTCCGCTCATCATGATCACGGGCAACTGGGGGTAACGCCTGCGCATTTCCTCCAGCACCTGGATGCCGTCGCGGCCGGGCATGGCAATGTCCAGCAGCACCAGGTCCGCCCGGCCCGCGCGCAGCAGCGACAGCGCCTGCTCGCCCTCGGCCGCCTCCTCGGTCCGGAAGCCCTCGTCGGAGAGCAGGCCGGCCAGGGAGCGCCGGATGGCGGGCTCGTCATCGGTAATCAGGATGGTGGACACGCGCTTATCATACAAAAATCAGGGGCGTTTCGGCTGCCGCCTCGGCCGCTGAATTCGCCCGGGCGCTTTGTCACCGCACGGGGCCAGCAGCCGTCAACACACCACGACACCTCAGGCCATGTTCCCGGACAAATCCGGTGCGGCTTCCGGATCCGGCGCCGGTCGCAACGGCAGTTCTATGACAAACCTGGCGCCCCGCGGCGCGTTCGACTCCACGCGCAGGTAGCCGTGGTGCTCGGCCACGATGCGCGCCACGATGGCGAGCCCGAGCCCCGTGCCGTTCTTGCGCGCCGAAAAGTAGGGCTCGAAGATGCGGCTTCGGTAATGCGGGGGGATGCCCGGGCCGTCGTCCTCCACCGCAAGGCGCACGATCTGCAGCGCCGCATCGTAGCCGGTGCGCAGCGTGATGCGCCCCTTCCCTTCGCAGACGGCCACGGCATTGTCGATCAGGTTGGTGAGCACGCGCCGCACCTGGTCCCTGTCGATGGGCGCCCGCGGCAATTGCGGGTCGGCCTCCACCTCGAAAACGATGCCCTCGAGCCCGGCGTAACTTGCAACCGTCTCGCGCACCAGCGCGTTCAGGTCGTCCAGGCGCGGGTTGGCCCGGGGCAGACGTGCGAACTGCGAAAACTCGTTCACCAGCACCTTCAGCCCGTCCACGTGGCCGATGATGGTGTCCACGGACTCGTCGAACACCCTCCCGTCTTCTTCGCCCTGGATGCTCCGGCGAAAGCGGCGCCGCAGTCGCTGGGCGGAAAGCTGGATGGGCGTGAGCGGGTTCTTGATTTCGTGGGCGATGCGCCGCGCCACTTCGCGCCAGGCGGCCATGCGCTGCGCGCGGACTTCCTGCGTGTAGTCCGCCAGCACGATCACCGAACCGCGGCGTGCGCCCTCTTCGTCCTGGAGCAGCGAGAGCGTGACCACCAGGTTCAGCGCGGCGCCCGCGGGGCCGGCGATCTGCACCCGGCGACGCGCGCTCTCGCGCAGGCCCGGCCGTACGTCGGCGGCCAGCTCGCCGAGCACCTCCAGCAGCTCCGGGTGATCGACGAACTCCTCCAGCTTGCCGCCGATCACCGAGGCGCCCGCATCGATGCCGAGCAGGCGCAAAGCAGAGAAGTTGATTGTCACCACGCGCCCCTCCGCGTCGCGCGACACCACGCCCGCATCCACGTTGCGCAGCACGATCTCCATGTAGCGACGGCGCTCGTCCATTTCGGCGTTGGTGCGCACCAGGTTCTTGCGCGTCTCGCGCAGGTCGCCCGTCATCCGGTTGAAGGAACGCACCAGCAGGCCGATTTCATCCTGGCGCTCGTCCTGCAGCGAAAGATCCAGGTCGCCGCGCGCCACCTGCTTGGCGCCTTCGGCCAGGGCGCGCACCCGCTCGGTGATGTCGCGCGCCATGCGCAGCCCCCACCACACGGCCAGCAGCACGAAGGTCGCAGCCACCAGCAGCAGCGCAAGCTGGTACGCGCCCGCGATGTCTTCCGACGCCGACTTGAAAATGTTGTACTCGTCGCGGGCGACGTGCAGATCGTCCACGCGCAGCGCCAGCGGGTGCGGCACCAGGCGGTTCACCACCAGGGCGCCGACGATCTCGTCCGGGCGCTCCGGGTCGGAAGAGAGGATGGGCGCCGCGCCGCGAATCACGTCGCCGATGCCGGCGCCCGTGTCCGGCGCCTGCGAAACGCGCTCTCCCGCCAGCGCCGAAGTCACGATGGGGCTCTCGCGCGCGGCAAAAACGGCCGATGGGATGTCCGGGTTGATCAGGGTGACCAGCGGTTCGCCCCCGGCTTCGCCATCGGCAAGGGGAAACACCTGCACCACGCCCAGGTGGTACTCGCGCTGCTTCTCGCGCAGGAAGGCCGTGAGCGCCTCGCGCCTGCCCGCTTCGAGCAGGCGCCGCTCTGTAATTTGCGTGGAAAGCTGCTCGCCGAAGTGCAGGGCGCGCGCGCCCCATTCTTCGTACGCGGAGTCCGCGATGCTGCGGCTCTGCTCGATGGCCTGGTCGATCTGCAGGGTGAACCAGGAGTCGATGGAATCCTTGATGAAGCCGGAAGAGACCCAGTACAGCGCGCCCGCGGGCAGGGCCGCGGCCAGCAGCAACGACGCCACCAGGCGAAAGCCGGTGTGCGTACCGAACACGCCGGCGCGGTGCTCCAGCGCCAGCTTGGCCAACTGGCGAATCACCAGGTAGCTAAGCCCCGCGATCAGGCCCACGCTGAACACGTTCAGCAGCAAAAAGGTGAAGCTGTTGGCGAAGGGCAGCGCGTCGGGCAGGCGCGAGAGCCGCATGCTGATGAACTGCGCCGCGGCCAGCACCACCGCGGCCGCCGCGGCCAGCAGCCAATCGCG
>CAZDYI010000076.1:0-21582 GCA_964509765.1 uncultured Gammaproteobacteria bacterium | reverse complement strand
GAGGTCAACCTCAACTCGCCGCAGCAGCTTGCCGAGCTCCTGTACGACAGGATGGGCTTCTCGGCCGGGCGCAAGACCCGCGGCGGGGCGCGCTCGACCCGCGAGGCCGAGCTCGAGCGGCTCGCGGCCGCCGTCGACTCTGAGGTCCCCGCCCTCATCCTCGCCCACCGCCACGCGGCGAAGCTAGTCGGGACCTACACCGACGCCCTGCCGCGCGCGGTCAATCCGGATACCGGCAGGCTCCACACGACCTTCGTCCAGGCCGGCGCGGTCACGGGCAGGCTCGCGAGCGTCGACCCGAACCTGCAGAACATCCCGTCGCGCACCCCCGACGGCCAGCGGATCAGGCGCTGCTTTGTCGCCCGCGACGGCTGGGTCCTGGTCTCGGCGGACTACTCGCAGATCGAGCTGCGCATCCTCGCCCACTTCTCCAAGGACGAGACGCTGACCGAGGCCTTCGTGCGCGGCGAGGACATCCACCGCCGGACGGCCTCGGAGCTGTACGGGGTCCCGCCGGACGAGGTCACCGGCGAGCAGCGCTCGTTCGCAAAGACGATCAACTTCGGCCTGATCTACGGGATGGGGGCCTTCGGGCTCGCCCAGCGCCTGCGCATCCCGCAGCGCGACGCCGCCGAGCTGATCGAGAGCTACTTCGCCAGGCTGCCGGTGGTCCGCGAGTACCTGGAGTCAGTCAAGGAGCAGGCGAAAGAGGACAGGTACGTCACGACCTTGTTCGGGCGCAGGATCGGCGTCGAGCCCCGCGCAACAGGGGCCGCCGCCCGGGGGGGGGCGATGCGCGCGGCGATAAACGCCCCGATGCAGGGCACCGCCGCGGACATCATGAAGCTCGCGATGCCCGCGGTCAGCGCGGAGCTCGCGAAGAGGATGATGGAAAGCAAGCTCCTGCTGCAGGTCCACGACGAGCTGGTGCTAGAGGCCCCGCGCGGCGAGGTCGACGAGCTGCGCGAGGCGCTGCCGCCGGCGATGGCGAAGGTCGCCGAGGGGCTCGACGTCCCGATGGAGGTGGAGGTCGGCTTCGGCGAGAGCTGGGAGCAGGCCCACTGACGGGCCCGGCTGGGCCTCCCGCTAGTTCGCGGTCCCGTCCCTGATCGCCTCGATCAGGCCGTCCATCGTCGCGAACAGGCGCTCGGGCGACTCGGACATGCCCGGCGACAGGATGTAGCGGTCGGCGACCATGAAGGTCGGCGTCGACCGGATGCCGAACTTCTCGACCATGCGGCGCGTGCGGCGCATCTTGGCGTCGACGCCGAAGGAGCCGAATGCGTCCTCGGCCTTGTCCTCGTCGACGCCGTACTGCTCGCTCATCCACTCGGCGATCCGCCCCTCCGAGTTCAGCAGCTTGCGCTCGCCGTGGAAGGCCCGGTAGAAGGGGCCGAGATCGCCGGCGTTGCCGAAGGCCTCGAGGACGAAGTACGTCCTGGCGTACAGGCCGTTCCAGCGCTCGAACGGAACCGGGGCGTGCGTCCACGAGACGCCCTCGGGGATCTCCTCGAGCCAGTCGTGGACCGGCCCCTGCCAGGCGTTGCACGCCGGGCAGGACAGGTTGAAGAACTCGGTCACCCGGATCGGCGCGTCGCTAGGCGGCACCGGCGCGGCGTCCGGGGCGATCACGTAGTCGACGCCCTCCTCGAGCGCGAGCGCCGGGGCCGCCGAGAGGAGCGCGAGCGCGAGAAGCGCGCGCCTGGGAATGCCGGGCATGTCTGTCATCGCCCCGATTCTAGCGGCTGTCTGCGAGGGCCGTTCGTCAGTTCGCCGGCAGCTGCATCATCGTCGACGACCGCCCTGTGAGCGCGAGCTGGGCCCTGACGCTCTCTGCCGCGGCGGCCTTGTCGAAGGGGCCGATCACCACCCGGTAGAGCCTGTCGCCGCCGTCGCCGGCCGTCTCGCGGACCTCGGCCTGCATGTCGAGCCCGCCGAGCTCGGCCGCGAGCCCGTCGGCCGCGGCGGAGTCCGCGTAGGCCCCGGCGAGGATGTAGAACGACAGGTCCTCGGGCGTCGTCGCGACCGGCTCGGGGGCCGGCCTCGCCTCGGCGACCTCGCCGCCCGCCTCAGCCGCGGGCCCCGTCGGCTCGGGCAGCACCGGCTCGCGGGTTGTTCGCGCCGGCTCCTCGGTCTCTACGACCCCGATCTGCCTCGTCCGCAGGCGCTCGGGGAACTCGATCTGCTCCTCGATCCTGGTCGGCTCCTTGCGCAGCAGGTCGTCGGCCCCGCGCGTCGGCGTGTCCTTGAGCGGGATCGGTATCCGCGACGAGTAGGCGAACAGGGTCGCGGCCGAGATCGTCCCCGCCGAGAACGAGACGATCACGGTCAGGAACCATCGGACGCGGGGCGGGCGCGGCTTGGCGGTGTGGTCACGTACGCTCACGCGCCCTCACATTTTATTTGGGGCATCGACTCCGAGCAGGCCCATGCCGTTGGCGAGCGCCTGGCGGGTCGCGGCGACCACGGCGAGCCTGCTCTCGAGCCCCTCCTCCGCGCCGCCGAGGACCTGGACCCGGTCGTAGAAGCCGTGCAGCGCCGAGGCCATCGCCACGAGCCAGTGCGCGACGCGGTGCGGCGCCCGCTCGCGGGCCGCGGTGCGCACGGTCTCGCCGAACCAGATCAGCTCTGTCAGCACCGCGAGCGAGTCGGCGTCCGCCAGGGCCGCAGGCACGACTCCGCCGGCAAGCGAGCCGACGTCGCCGCCCCACTTCTCGAGCAGAGTGCAGCTGCGGGCGTGGGCGTACTGCATGTAGTGCACCGGGTTCTCGGGGCCCGTGGCGAGCGCCTTGGCGACGTCGAACGTCATCGGGACGTCGGCCCGCGACATCACGAAGTACAGCCGCGCGGCGCTGGCTCCGACGGCGCCGACGAGCTCGCCGAGGGTCACGAAGTCGCCCGAGCGCTTGGACATCCTTACCCGGTCGCCGGCGTTGGCGAGCGAGACGAGCTGGATGATGCCGGCCTCGAGCCTGTCCGGGTCCTCGCCGAATGCGGCGAGCGCCGCGCGCAGGCGCGGGACGTAGCCGTGGTGGTCGGCGCCGAGCAGGTCGCAGACGAGGCCGGGCCCGCGGCGGGCCTTCTCGAGGTGGTAGGCGATGTCGGCGGCGAAGTAGGTCAGCTCGCCGTTGGAGCGGACCACGACCCAGTCCTTCTCGTCGCCGAACGCGCTCGCGCGGAACCACTTGGCGCCGTCCTTCTCGTAGACGCGGCCCTTTTTCTCGAGCTCGCCGAGAGCGCCCTCGATTCCGCCCTCGTCGAACAGGTCCTGCTCGGAGCGCCAGCTGTCAAAGCCGACGCCGAAGGCATCGAGCTCGCCCTTGATCCGTGCGGCCATGGCGTCGACGGCGAACCTGCGGACCCGCTCGAAGCCGTCCCCGAGGGCCGCCTTCGCCCTGTTCGCAAGCTCGGCCCCGCACGTTTCCGCGTCGTCCGGCAGTCCCTCGATCGCGGCCGCCCCGCCCGCGATGCCGGACATGGCGGCGGCGAGGTCCCTGGCGACGGGGACGAGGTAGTCGCCGGAGTACGTCCCCTCGGGCATCCCGCCTTCGATCTCGCCGCGCTCCATCAGGACACGGAGCCACAGCGACGCGGCGAGGATGTCGGTCTGCAGGCCGCGGTCGTTGAGGTAGTACTCGGTGCGGACCTCGCAGCCGACGAAGCGGAGGATCCGCGCGAGGCTGTCGCCGATGGCCGCGCCGCGGCCGTGGCCGACGTGGAGCGGGCCGGTCGGGTTGGCCGAGACGTACTCGAGCAGCACCGGGCCGGCGATGTCGAGGCCGTCCGACGACCCGAACCCCTCGCCGAGCCTTATCGCCTCGCCCAGGATTCCGCAGCGCGCCTCCGGCGCGAGGCGGATGTTGACGAAGCCGGGCCCCGCGACCTCGGCGGACTCGACCTCCTTTCGCTCGAGCGCGATCTCCGCGAGGCGACCCGCGACCTCGCGCGGGCGGTCCTTGAGGACCTTCGACAGTCGCATCGCCAGGCCCGAGGCGACGTCGCCGCGGGACGGGTCGCGGGGGCGCTCGATCACGCCCGGCAGGGCCTCGGGGGCGCCCATCGACACCGCCCCGAGCCCGATGTGGACCCTCAGCGTGTCAATCAGGTCCAGTTCCATCGGGCGCAAGCACGGGCATTTTACGCACCCCGAGGGGGCCGCAGGGGGCGATTAAGGGAAAATAAGGGGTTCAGGACGGCGATTTGCGCCCGCCGAGGCACATGACGGCACGATGAAGATAGGACTTCTGATCTGCGGAAAGCTCCCCCACGCCCTCGAGCGGCGCGGGATGGGGTACTCGCGCATCCTCCAGGAGTGGATCACGCAGCCGCGCTCCAAGCACAGCTTCCGCACCTACCGCGCCTACGCCGGCAAGCTGCCGCCGAAGGTCGACGCCTGCGACTGCTACTTCGTCTCCGGCAGCGCCGCCAGCCTGGTCGACCGCGAGCCGTGGATGGTCGAGCTCAGCCACTTCCTGCTCGTCGCGGCCAAGGCGCAGGTCCCGGTCGTCGGGCTGTGCTTCGGCCACCAGGTGCTCGCCCAGGCGCTCGGCGGCCGCGCCACGCGCGCGCCCAAGGGCTGGGAGATCGGGCTCAAGTCGTGGAAGATCGTCCGCGAGGAGGGTTGGATGCGCGAGTGCGGCAAGAAGCTGACCCTGCTGTGCATCCACGAGGACCAGGTCAACAAGCTGCCGCCGCGCTCGGTGCGCGTCGCGTCGAACGACCGCTGCCCGAACGGCCTGTTCCGCCTCGCCAACCACGCGATCGGGATGCAGGGCCACCCGGAGTTCACCCCGGAGATCTTCGAGGAGATCGTAGAGTCGCGCAAGGACATCTTCTCGAAGGAGGTGCGCGCCGCGGCGCTGGCGAACCTCGACCAGCCGACCCACGCCAAGGACATGGCGCGCTGGTGCGTGAACTTCGTCGAGTCCCGTGCCTGAGGCGGCGCTCGCGGACGTCCAGGGGGACAGCGATCCGCGCGGGATAACGGTCGAGCGGGCCGGCGTCGCCGGCCTTGCGATGCCGCTTGCCTTCGCCGAGGCCGACGGAACCAGGATCGACACCCAGGCCGAGGCCTCCGCGTGGGCCGAGGTCCCGCCCAGCCAGCGCGGCGCGCACATGTCGCGGCTGGTCACAGCCCTGTCCGGCTGGCGCTCCGGGGTGTCGCTCGAGGGCATTCCCGGGCTCCTTGAGGCCCTCGCGGGCGACATGGAGGCCGAGAGGGTCGGCGCGCGGCTCGACTTCCCGTTCTTCGTCGAGCGCGAGACGCCGGTGTCGGGCCTTCGGAGCTGGGTCGACTGCAGGGCGCGCGTCGAGGGGGCCCGCGGCGGCGGCAAGGCGGAGGTCGAGGCCACGGTCGAGGTCCCGGCGACGACGCTGTGCCCGTGCTCCAAGGAGGTGTCGGAGACCGGCGCCCACAGCCAGAGGTCGCTGCTGCGCGCGACGGTCGCCGTCGGCGGAAGCCCGCCGCTGCTGCGCGAGATGGCCGCCCGGCTCGAGTCGCACGCCTCGGCGCGGATCGACGCTGTGCTCAAGCGCGCCGACGAGAAGTTCGTCACCGAGGGCGCCTACTCGCGGCCGCGCTTCGCAGAGGACGTCGCGCGCGACATCGCCGCCGACCTGGCCGCCGACCCGGGGATCGGGAGCTGGCGGGTCTCGGTGCGCAACATGGAGTCGATCCACAACCACGACGTGTTCGCTGTGACCTCATCGGCGCAGGCGTAGCCGTGGCCGCGCCGGCCCTGCACCGCGAGCTGCGGGGGATCCTCCCGGAGGGGGCGCTGATAACGGACCCGGCCGGCTGCGAGCCTTTCGAGTGCGACGCGCTGACGATGTACAGGAAGCGGCCGGACTGCGTGGCCCTGCCGCGCGACGCCGACCAGGCCGCGGCGGTGCTGTCGGCCTGCCACGCGAGCGGCACGCCGGTCGTGACCCGCGGCGCCGGGACCGGCCTTTCCGGCGGGGCGCTGCCGGTCGAGGGCGCGGTGCTGCTGGTGACGACCGCGATGGATTCGATCCTGCGGGTCGACCCGCTCGAGCGCGCAGCGACCGTCCAGCCCGGGGTGCGCAACCTCGCAGTGAGCGAGGCGGCCGAGCGCTACGGGCTGTTCTACGCGCCCGACCCGTCGAGCCAGGTAGCCTGCAGCGTCGGCGGCAACGTCGCCGAGAACTCCGGCGGGGTGCGCTGCCTGAAGTACGGCCTGACCCTGCACAACGTCACGGGCCTCGCGTGCCTGACGCCCGAGGGCGACCGCTTCGAGGTCGGCGGGCCGGCCGACTGCGGCTACGGCCTGATGTCGATGATCCACGGCTCGGAAGGGATGCTCGCGGTCGTCGTCGAGGTGACGGTTGCGCTGCGGCCGCGGCCCGAGGCGACCGCGACGATGCTCTGCGCCTTCGACAGCTACGCCGACGGCGGCGGAGCTGTGGCCGACATCATCAGCTCGGGGATGGTCCCGGCCGGGCTCGAGATGATGGACGGGATCGCTGTCGAGGTCGTCGAGGAGTACCTCGGGCTCGGCTACCCCAAGGGCGCGGCGCTGGTGCTCGTCTGCGAGACCGACGGCCTGCGCGAGGAGGCCGAGGCGGACCTCGAGAGGGTAAGGGAAATCTGCGAGGGCCGCAACGCCCGCGACGTCAGGGTCGCGGCCGACGAGTCCGAGCGCGAGCTGATGTGGAAGGGCCGCAAGTCGGCCCTGCCGGCGGTCGGGCGCCGGGCGAGCGACTACTACTGCATGGACGGGACGATCCCGCGCCGGCGCCTCGGCGAGGTCCTCGAGAGGATCGCCGAGATGTCGGAGGAGCACGGCCTCGGCTGCGCCAACGTCTTCCACGCCGGAGACGGCAACCTGCACCCGCTGATCATGTTCCGCTCCGGCGACGAGGGCGAGGTGCGGCGCGCCAAGGAGTTCGGCTCGGACATCCTCAGGGCCTGCGTCGACGCTGGCGGGACGGTGACGGGCGAGCACGGGGTCGGAGTCGAGAAGCTAAACGAGATGTGCATCCAGTTCGGCCCGGGCGAGCTCGAGGCCTTCGCCGGGGTCAAGGGCGCCTTCGACCCGGCGGGCATCCTCAACCCGGGCAAGGCCTTCCCGACCCTGCGGCGCTGCGCCGAGTTCGGGCAGATGCACGTGAAGGAGGGCAAGCTCCCGCACCCCGCCCTGGAGCGCTTCTAGCCGGTGGCCGGGCTGGCCGAGGCGATCGAGTACCTGACGACGGTCGTCAGGGGCGCGAGAAAGCCGCTGCAGGTGACGGGGGCCGGCAGCAGGCTGTCGTACGGCGAGCCGGTCGGAAGCGCGATCAGCGCCGACGCGACGATGATGAGCGGCATACTCGACTACGAGCCGAGCGAGCTCTACGTCCGCGTCGCCGCCGGCACCCCTCAGCGCGAGGTCGCCGAGGCGCTCGCCGCCGAGGGCCAGGAGCTGTGCGGCGACCCGCACGCGACCGATGAGGGGACGATCGGCGGGGCGTACTCCTGCGGGATCGCCGGCCCGCGCAGGGTCGCGCACGGCGACCTGCGCGACCACGTGCTCGGCTGCCAGCTGATCGACGGCTCGGGGAATCTTTTGCGCTTCGGCGGCAACCTGATCAAGAACGTCGCTGGCTACGACGTGTCCAGGCTGACCGTCGGGGCGCTCGGAACGCTCGGGATAGTCACCGAGCTGAGCCTGCGCGTCCGCGGCCTGCCGGAAAGGAGCGCCACCGTCTCCGTCGAGTGCGCCGCGGCCGACGCCGCGCGCAAGGCCAACGAGGCCGTCGCCAGGGGGATGCCTGTTGCCGCAACTAGTTGGGAATACGGCGTTTTAAGGGTCTTGCTCGAGGGCGGCGAGGCCGCGGTCTCGCGGGCGGCGCGCGAGCTCGGCGGCGACGAGTCCGACGGCGGCGGGAAGCTCTGGGAGGAGCTCCGCGACCACAGGACCGAGCGCTTCGCCGCCGCGAGGCGGGTCTGGATGTGCCGCCTGCCGCCGCTTGCCGAGCTGCCGTTCGACGACCACGGGCTGATCGAGTGGCTCGGAGCCCGGCGCTGGTTCTTCGACGACGCCCCCGTCGCGCTGCGCGAGGTCGTCGCCGAGGCGGGCGGCAGCGCGGTCCTCTACCGCCGGCCGGAGGAGGACAGGATCCCGGTCTTTCCCGCGCCGGGGGAGATCCAGCTCGGGATCAGCCGCAGGCTCAAGAGGACTTTCGACCCCAAGGGGCTGCTCAACCCGGGCCGCTTCGGCTACCTCTGAGCCGCGGCCGCCTCCCAGGCGGCGGCCAGCCTCCTGGTGGAGTCCGGGGTCGAGCACGCCCCGATCGCGGCGACGCCGCGGACCCCGCTCGCCGCGACTTCAGCGACGTTTTCCGGGTTGATGCCGCCGATCGCCAGCGCCGGGACCGCAAGGCCTCGGCACAGCAGGCGAAGGCGGGCGGTCCCCACGGGGCGCTTCGCGGTCTCCTTGCTCTTCGTGGGATGGACCGGGCCGAAGGACACGTACGACGGCCCTGCGGCAAGCGCCGCGGCCGCCTCCGCCCAGCCGTTGGCCGTGATTCCGACCGACAGCCCCCTGGCCCTGACCGCCGCGAGGTCGGCCCCCTTGAGGTCCTCCTGCCCGAGGTGCACGCCGGCGACCGCGTCCCCGCCGGCCTCGCAGCAGGCCCGCCAGTGGTCGTTGACGAACAGCGCCAGCCCCGCCCTGGCCGCGCGGGTTGCTGCGTCGCGGACGGCCTCCGCGGCCTCCGCGTCGGCAAGGCCCTTGACCCGCAGCTGCACGGACGTGACCCCGGTCCCGGCAAGGCCGTCGATCCGCGCGGGGTCGTCGACAAGCGGGCATACGCCCCGAGGATGAGCTGCGCTGGCCGGCGCAGGGGGAGGGAAGGCGTCGGGCGAGTCCGCCAGGGCCGGGAGGAACTCCATCGACGGCCAGCCGTCCATCCTGCCGGCGACCTTCGCCGCGGCCTGCATCCTGCCGATGACGACCGCGTCCGTCTGGTCCTCCCCTAGCGCGACCGCGGCGCAGGCCGTCGTCGAGTGCGTGCACCCGGTCCCGCGCGCGGCGCCCTCGATGCGTGTGCCAAGCAGCCACGCAGTCCGTCCGTCGATGCGCGCCAGGTCCGCGCATGTGCCGCCCTCGCCCTCGCCGCCAGTCACCGCGACGCCGGAAAAGCCCATGCCGGCGAGCGCGTCCGCGCACTCCTCTGCCGTCCCGCCATCCAGCCCCGCAAGCTCCCGGGCCTCTGCCAGGTTCGGCGTGATGAGGTCGGCTGAGCCGGGCATCTCGGCGCGGAAGGCCTCGACCCACTTCCGGTCCGCCCAGCGCCCGCCGGCGCTCGGGCCCGTTACCGGGTCGGCGCAGGCGAAGCCCTCCCGCCCCCTGAGCACGCCGGCGACGAGCGCGACCTGCCCGGCGCCGGCGAGCATCCCGACCTTGACCGGGACCGTTCCTCCCGCGGTCGCCGCAAGCAGGGCGTCGCGCAACGCCGGGCCCGACGCCGGCCTTGCCTCCTTGAGCCCGGCCCCGTCCTGCGCCGCCCAGGCCGTCTTGACCGTGGCGGGCGCTGCCCCGAGCGCGCGAGCGGCGGCGCGGTCGGCCGCGATCCCGGCGCCGCCCGTCGGGTCGACCCCGGCGGCGCAGGCGCAGCGGGGGCCCTTCCCTATACCGTCCAGTTGCTCTCGTAGGCGCGCAGCACCGCCATCGGGTACTCGCGCCGGCCGAGCGAGCCGTTGTAGCGCCCCAGCGCCCGGTAGAGGTCGCCGCCCTCGATGTCGAGGTAGTGGCGGAGGATCACCGTGCCGTAGCGGAGGTTGGTGCGCAGGTGGAACAGGTTGTGCTCCTCCTCGCCGATGAGCTCGACCCAGAACGGCATGACCTGCATGTAGCCGCGCGCGCCGACCGTGGAGATGGCGTACTTGCGGAAGGCGCTCTCGACCTGGATCAGGGCGAGGACCCACTGCGGGTCGAGGCCGGCGCGCTTGGACTCGTAGAAGACCGTCGCGAGGAACTCGTCGCGGAACTGCTCGTTGCGCATGACCGAGTCGCTCGGCACGAGCCTGAGCATGCGGCGGCCCATCTCGTCGATCCACGCCTCGAGGTTCGGCATCTCGCGCTGGCGGTTGACCTCGGTGGCCATGTCGGCGCGGTCCGGGTCGAGCGCGACGCTGGTGCTCAGCCGCAGGTAGCCCTCGTCGGCGGACATCGCCGCCGAGGCGGAAAGCGCGGCGAGCGCTAAGGCGGCGGTCCTGGCAAGCACGGGGCTTGGGATTCTAGCCGTGCGCGCCCCGCCGGAATCGCGCCCGCCTACTAGAATTTGCCCCTTGCGGAAATGACAGGGAAGCTCCCGCGCGGGCGGGCGGCCAAGCGGGCGGCGAGGCGGGTCCTGGCGATGGTCTACGACTTCGACAAGACCCTCATCGACGGCAACATGTTCGACCAGGGGCTGATCGGCGACGTCCTGGGCGAGGACCCCGACGCCTTCTGGAGGAGGAGCAACCGCCTCGCCGACGAGAACGAGGCCGACCGGACCTGCATGTACATGCACCTGCTGCGCAAGAGCGCCGAGGGCGCCGGCCGGCCGCTTACGAGGGGCCTGCTTCGCAGGTACGGCGGCAGGATCGGGTTCCGCGGCGGGCTGGTCGGCTACGACAACTGGTTCACGAGGACCAGGAGGGCCGGCAAGGAGCGCGGCCTCGACGTCAGGCACTTCGTCATTACCTCAGGCTCCGCCGAGATGGTCGAGGCCTGCAAGATCGCCCGCCACCTTGAGAAGCCGGTCTTCGGCTCCAGGTTCCTGTTCGAGGGCAGGGGCGCGTCCGGGCGGGCGATCGGCCCGGCGCACGCGATCAACTACACGACCAAGACCCAGCACCTCTTCCGGATCAACAAGGGAGTGCGAAGCCTCGGCGACGACAACAAGCTCAACGAGTACAGGCGCGAGGAGGACCGGCCGGTGCCGTTCCGGAACATGGTGTTCATCGGCGACGGCTACACCGACATCCCCTGCTTCCGGCTCGTCAAGGAGCAGCGCGGCCACTCGCTCGCGGTGCTCGCCGACTCGTCGGACCAGGCGCTCTCCCAGGCCGAGACCCTGATGCGCGACGGCCGGATCGACGGCCTGTGCCTGCACAAGCCGTTCGAGAGGGGCAGCGGGCTCGAGAAGCACTTCCTGAAGATCGCCGGAATCCTCGGGCGGGAGGCCGCGCGGTGAGGGCGGCGGTCCTCGGCCTTCTCGCCGCCGCGGCCCTTGCGGCGGCCCCCCTGCACATCGCGGCCGCCGAGCGCGACTACTCCGAGGGCCAGTTCAACGCCGCGATGCGCGGCTACCTGCTGTACGGGATCGGCGACTACGCGATCGCGGCGCGGATACTCTACGAGGTCGGCTCGGGCCTGCAGGACCCCGCGATCCTGCGCGACGCGACACAGGCGGCGCTGTCGGCGAACGACGTCCCGATGGCCTGGCGCGCCGGCGAGGCCTGGCTCGACGCCGGCGGCGGCAACGACGCGCTGAGGATACTCACGCGGATCCGCTCGCGCAGCCTCGGCCTCGAGGCCAGCCACGGCCTGCTGTCGCGGATCGCCGCCGACGGCGGGGCCGAGGAGGTCTTCCTGACCATCCACGACCTGGAGGGCGACGTCGTCGCCGCGATGCGCACCTCGCACCCGCTCCACCTGCGCGACGCTGACTTCCACGCCTACCTCTCCCTGCTGCACGCGATCAAGGGCGACCTCGCCGGGGCCGAGGCCGTGCTCGCCGAGGGCGAGGCGCTCGAGCCGGGCTCGCCGCGGCTCGCCCTGCTGCGGCTGCTTGTGGAGCAGCGCACCCGCGACGACATCGGCAGCGTCGCCGCGGCGCGCGCCCTGGCGGACGCGATCGACGGCGACGTCCCACGCGCGCTGGCGGTCTACGACAGCTGGCGGCGCAACCTGCGCGTCGGACACCCGGTGATGCCGGACGCAGACGACTTCGAGGGCGACGGCGCCGCAGGCGACGAGGGCCGGATCTCCGCCGGCCGCTTCTACCTGCGCCACGGCGAGCCGGAGTCGGCGATCGCGACCCTCGCCGAGGTCCCGCCGGCCTCGCCGCAGTGGGTGAGCTCGGTGCGCCTGCGGGTCGAGGCGATGCGCACCCTCGACGACAGCGAGAGGGTGCTCGGCCTGCTCTCGGCCGGCCTCGAGGAGACCTCGGTCGAGAACATCGCCTCGCTGGCGCTGATGTACGCCGAGGAGGTCGGCGACACCGACGGGCCGGAGGCGGCCTTCGCCTTCCTCGACGGACTCGGGCGGGGCGCCGACGACCCGGACGTCCTCTACGGCAAGTCGTTCTACGCCGAGCGCATCGGCAGGATCGACGCGGCCGAGGAGGCCCTGCGCGCGTTCATCCTGGCGCACCCGGACCGCTCCGACGGCTACAACGCGCTCGGCTACATCTTCGCCGACCACAACGTCAACCTCGACGAGGCGCTGACGCTGATCGAGCGCGCGCTCGAGATCGAGCCGGACTCGGCGGCGATCATCGACTCGCACGGCTGGGTGCTCTACCGCCTCGGCGCGCTCGGCCGCGCGCGGGAGCGACTCGAGGAGTCGCTACGCCTGATGGGCGACCGCCCCCACGTCGAGGTGATGGCGCACTACGGCGAGGTGCTGTGGGAGCTCGGCGAGCGCGAGCAGGCGGTGCGGGTGTGGACGAGCGCCTGGCAGATCGACAGCGAGGACCGGGCGCTTCTCGACACCCTCGAGCGCTACGGCCAGCGCGTGGGCGGGGAGGGGCAGTGACCCGCCTGGCCGCAAGGCTCGCGTGCGCCGCCGCCCTGGCCGCCGCGGCCCTTGCGGCGACGGGGTGCGCCCCGCAGCAGGCCGCGGTGGAGGCGGGCCCGGCGGGCGCGGTCGAGGAGCTCAGGAGGGAGGCGCGGAGCCGCGCGGCGACCGCCGGCCTGGCGGCGGCCGGCGAGACCCTCGCGAGGATAGCGGCCGAGGGCGGCGCCGAGGAGGTCTTCCTGACCATCCACGACCTCGGCGGCGACAAGGTCCTGGCGATGTGGGAGTCCCACCCGGCAGCGCTGCGCGGCGAGGACTTCCACGCCTACGTCGGGGTGCTGCTTCTGCGGCGCGGCGACGCGCTCGGCGCGGTCAAGGCCGTCGAGGAGGGTCTTGCGGAAAGGCCGGCGTCGGTGCGGCTTCTGCTGCTGCGGACCTACCTCGCCGAGGTGACCGAGGACGACTTCGGCAGCGTCGAGCTCGCGCGCCGGCTCGCGGACGCGGCCGAAGCGGACTACGTGACCGCGGTCATGGTCTACGCGAGCTGGCTGCGCGACACCGAGAGGTGGCACCCGCTGCTGCCGCGCGCCGAGGACTTCGCCGTCGACCGCGCCGCGGTCCCGGACACCGCGCGGCTCGACGCCGGCCTGTTCTTCCTGCGCCACGGCGACCCGGAGACCGCGGTGGAGGCCCTCGAGCTGATGCCGGTCGGCTCGGACCTGTGGCCGGAGGCCGTCGGCATGCAGGTCCTGGCGCTGCGCACCCTCGACGACTCCGAGCGGGTCCTCTCGCTGCTCGACGGGGCGATCGCGGCGGCGCCGGTCGAGGAGGTGCCCGACCTCGCCCGGATGCGCGCGGGCGAGCTCGACGACTCCCGGGGGCCGCGCTCGGCCTTCGACTTCCTCGACGGACTCGAGCGCGCGGCCGGCGACCCGGACGTCCTCTACACGAAGTCGCTCTACGCCGAGCGCAGCGGCATGATCGGCGAGGCGGAGGACGCGCTGCGCGGCTACATCGACGCGCGCCCGGACGAGTCCGACGGCTACAACGCGCTCGGCTACCTGTTCGCCGACCACAACATCAACCTCGAGGAGGCGCTGTCGCTGATCGAGCACGCGCTGAGCATCGAGCCGGACTCGGCGCCGATCATCGACTCGCACGGCTGGGTGCTGTTCCGCCTCGGCGACCTCGACGCCGCGAAGGAGCGCATCGAGGAGTCGCTGCGGCTGATGGGCGGCGAGCCGCACGTCGAGGTTCTCGCGCACTACGGCGAGATACTCTGGGAGCTCGGCGAGCGCGAGACCGCGGTCGCGGTGTGGACCCGCGCCTGGCAGATCGACAGCGAGGACGAGTACCTGGCCGAGACCATCGGTCGCTTCGGCCAGCGCCTGCCGGAGCTCGGAGAGTGAACGCGCCGCGCGCCGGCCGGGCCCTCGCGGCCGCGCTGGCCCTCTTCCTGTCCGCCGCGCTTTCCGGGTGCGCGGCGACGACGTCCGGGATGCAGGCGGCCGAGGCGGGCCCCGAGCTGAGCGTGTTCGGGCGCATCTCGGTGCGCAAGGTCGCAAAGCCCCTGCTGCTCGGCAGCTACGAGTGGAACCGCGGCCCGGGCTTCGCCGGCTGGACCGAGAGCTTCGTCGTCCGCAGCGCGGAGGGCATGCGGGTGTTCGACGTCTCGAGCGACGACACCGGCACCGTGGTCAGGTTCCTCGACAGCGCCCGCAGGGTGGAGAGCCTGCGCTGGCTCGTCCGCGACCAGCTCGGGGTCGACGTCGCGCCCGCGGTCCTCGCGGGCTGGCTCGAGAACGACCACCTCGGCGCGGAGCTTCCGGACAGGGCGGTGCACGAGGGCATCCGCATCGACGTCATCGACCGCCACGGCGACGGCCGCCCGGCGAAGATCCGCCTCGTCCAGGGCGAGACGATCGTGCTGATGACGGTCCGCCGCGAGTACGCGTGACGCCGTCCGCCTGCTCGGTCGTCGCGCCGGCCAAGGTCAACCTCGAGCTGCGCGTGGTCGGCAGGCGGGACGACGGCATGCACCTGCTCCGCTCGCCGACCGTTCCGGTCGGACTGTGCGACCTCGTCACCGTCGCCCGCCGCCCCGGAGGCGGGATCGAAGGCGGCTGGAAGGGCCCCGGGATCGGCAAGGGCGGCGACCTGGCGCTGCGGGCCGCGCGGCTGGTCGCGGCGCGCGCCGGGATCCGCTCCGGCATGGAGGTCCGGGTCGACAAGCGCATCCCGGTCGGGGCCGGCCTCGGCGGCGGGAGCTCGGACGCGGCGGCGGCCCTTGTCGCCTGCAACCGCCTGTTCGGCCTGCGCTGGCCGCTTGAGCGCCTGGCCGGGCTCGGGGCCAGGCTCGGGGCGGACGTGCCGTTCTTCGTCCGCTGCCGCCAGGCCCTGATGGAGGGCGTCGGCGAGCGCCTGGGACCGCTCCGAAAGCCCGTCCGGGGCTGGTGCGTGCTGGCCGTTCCGCGGAGCCGGACGTCTACTTCTGTTGTCTTTGGACTCCTCCGCAAGCGGAAAAACTTGACATTTGGGGCAAATGGGGGCAGAATCATGTTCTCAGCGTCGCATCCGACCAACGACCTGGAGAGCCTGGCCGCCGAGCTGTGTCCCGAGATCACCGTCGCGATGGATAGACTCAAGGACAGCTGCGGAGAGGCGAGGATGTCCGGCTCGGGGAGCGCGTGCTTCGCGCTGTTGCCCGGCCGCCGGGAGGCCCTTGCCGCCGCGGCGGCGGTCGGCTCGGGCGGAATCGACGTTGCCGTCGCGCGGGTGCTGCGCGGCCGGCCGCAAACTACTGGGGAGTCGCCAAGTGGTAAGGCAGCGGATTTTGGATCCGCCATTCGTAGGTTCGAATCCTACCTCCCCAGCCAGCTGACCGAGGCCGGCTGATGGACCGGAAGTACCAGTACCCCGAGGTCGACGCCTCGATCGACGACATCGTCCTCGTCTCGGGGAGCTCCACGCCCGAACTCGCCGACCGGATCAGCGACTTCCTGCGCATCGGCCTGTGCCGGCTGTGGCTCTCGCAGTTCGCCGACGGCGAGGTCAAGGTCGAGTTCGCCGACAACATCCGCGGCCGCGAGATCTACATCGTCCAGTCGATCTGCCGGCCGGTCAACAAGAGCCTGATGGAGCTCGCGCTGATCGCCGACGCGGCCAAGCGCAGCTCGGCGACCTCGATCTCCGCGGTCGTCCCCTACCTCGGCTACTCGAGGCAGGACCGCCGCCCGCGCGGCGACAGGACCCCGATCTCGGCCAAGGTCGTCGCCGACATCCTGTCCGTCGTCGGCATCAACCGCCTGGTCACCATCGACCTCCACGCCGAGCAGATCCAGGCCTACTACAACATCCCGGTAGAGAACGTCTACGCCTCGCCGGTGCTCCTCGGCGAGATCAGCCGCTCGATGCCCTTCGGCGGCAAGGAGGGCGAGGGCATCGTCGTGATCGCCCCCGACGTCGGCGGGGTCGCGCGGGCTCGCGCCTTCGCCCGCCAGCTCGACGCGGACCTCGCGATCATCGACAAGCGCCGCCCGCAGGCGAACGTCGCCGAGGCGATGAACGTCATCGGCGAGATCAAGGGTCGCCACTGCGTGCTCATCGACGACATCGTCGACACCGCCGGGACGCTCCGGGTCGCGGCCGACGCGCTGCTCGAGCGCGGGGCGAGCAGCGTGCGCGCCTACTGCACCCACCCGGTCCTGTCCGGCGCCGCGGTCGACAACGTCATGTCGTCGGGCCTGAGCGCCCTGGTGTGCACGGACACGATACCGCTGACCGAAGAGGCCGCGTCCTGCGATAAAATCCGCCAGTTATCCGTCGCCGAGCTGCTCGCGGAGACCATCTCGAGGATCCAGGGCAAGCAGTCGGTCGGCTCTCTCTTCATGGACTGAAGGCAAATGGAACGCACTGTCGAGGCAACCGCGCGGGACGGCAAGGGCCGGTCGGCCAACCGCCGCATGCGAGCCGGCGGGCGCGTCCCGGGGATCGTCTACGGCCGCGGCGAGCCGCGCATGATCAGCGTCGACGGCGCGGTGCTCGAGCGCAGCCTGAGCCACGAGGCCTTCCACTCGTCGGTCCTCGACCTCGACCTGGACGGCGAGAAGCTCTCGGTGCTCCTGCGCGAGGTCCAGAGCAACCCGGTCGACGACCGCGTGCTCCACGTCGACTTCCAGGCGATCGCCGACGACGTCGAGATCAACATGACCGTCCCGCTGCACTTCACCAACGCCGAGTCCTCGCCGGGCGTCAGGCTCAACCACGGCGTGTTCTCGGTGATCGAGGACGAGGTCGAGATCCACTGCCTGCCGCGCGACCTGCCCGAGAACGTCGAGGTCGACGTCGGCCACCTCGAGATCAACTCGAACATCCACCTCGGCGAGATCAAGCCGCCTTCCGGCGTGAAGTTCGCGGCGCTGATCCGCGGCGAGGACCCTGCTCTCGCGACCGTGCTCGCGCCGCAGAAGGAGCCGGAGCCGGTTGCCGAGGAGGCCGCGGCAGAGGCCGCCGAGGGCGAGGCCGCTGCCGAGGAGCAGCAGGACAAGCCGGCCGAGGGCGGCTGAGGCCGGCCCTGACGAACCGCGCTGACCATGGCAACGGCAAGGAAGAAGGCGCCGGCCAGGAAGAAGGCCAAGCCCAGGCCGAAGGCCAGGCCCAAGCCCGCCGCGCGCAAGGCGGCGAGGAAGAAGCCGGCCGCCGGGAAGGCGGCGAAGAGGAAGGCCGCGCCCAAGGCGAGGGCTAAGCCGAAGCCCAAGACGAAGCCAAAGGCGAAACCCAGGCCGAAGCCCAAGGTCAAGCCCAAAGCGAAGGCAAGGCCGAAGAGGAAGGCCTCCCCGGCAAGGAAGAGGCCGGCCAGGCCAGCGAGCAAGCCGGCCAAGGCCAAGGCCGCCGCGCCCGCAAGGCCGCCGAGAAGGAAGGCCGCGCCCCTGCCCGCCTCCCCGCCGCCGTCGCGGACCTACATGTCGCCGCGGCAGCGCGACTGGTTCCGCCGCAAGCTCGAGTCGATGCTCGAGGAGATCCTCCAGGAGGCCGAGAAGACCGCGCGGACCCTGCGCGAGCAGGACAAGGTCCACGCCGACGAGTTCGACCGGGCCAACAGCGAGTTCGCCTTCGTCGTCGACCTGCGCGAGAACGAGCGGATCAGCAACCTGCAGGTCAAGATCAACCACGCCCTGCGCCAGCTCGAGGAGGCGACCTACGGCTTCTGCGACGACTGCGGGGTCGAGATCGGCATCGAGCGCATGACCGCCCGGCCCGTTGCGACCAAGTGCATCGACTGCAAGGAGTTCCAGGAGAACCTGGAGAAGCACGCCATCTAGGCGCGCCGCCGGCCCGCGGCCCCTAGCGGGCGATCAAAAAGAAGCTCGCGAGGAACAGCGCGAGCGCAACGGCCCCGAGGGCGAGGCCCGTTAGGACCTTGCGCATCTGGCGGGACATCCCGCCGGTCAGCTAGCGATGAAGGGCTTGTGCCCCCGCCACTCGATCTTCGGCGGGTGGTGGAAGGAGTGGTAGGGCAGCGGCGTCGGCAGGTCCCACTCGAGCGAGTCGGCGCCCTCCCAGATGTGCTTCTCGGAGGTCTTCCTGCCGGCGAGGATGCAGTCGAGGACGACGTACAGGAACAGCAGCTGCGCGATGCCGAAGCCGAAGGCGCCGACCGTCGAGATCGCGTTGAAGTCGGCGAACTGGACCGGGTAGTCGGGGATCCGGCGCGGCATGCCGGCGAGCCCGAGGAAGTGCTGGACGAAGAAGGTTACGTTGAAGAACACGAACGACAGCCAGAAGTGGGTCTTGCCGAGGAACTCGTTGTAGTGGCGGCCGACGTACTTCGGCAGCCAGAAGTAGGTCCCGGCGAACAGCGCGAACAGCGAGCCGGCGACCATCACGTAGTGGAAGTGGGCGACGACGTAGTAGGTGTCGTGGAGCTGGATGTCGACCGGCGCGAGCGACAGCACCAGCCCCGTCAGGCCGCCGATGGTGAACAGCACGAGGAAGCCGATCGCGAACAGCATCGGCGTCTCGAAGGTCATCGAGCCGCGCCACATCGTCGCGACCCAGTTGAAGACCTTGACGCCCGTCGGCACCGCGATGAGCATCGTCGCGTACATGAAGTAGAGGATGCCGACCGCCGGCATGCCGACGGTGAACATGTGGTGCGCCCAGACGATGCAAGCGAGCAGCGCGATCGCCGCGGTCGCGTAGACCATCGCCGCGTAGCCGAACAGCGGCTTGCGCGCGAACGCCGGGATGACCTGGGAGATGATCCCGAACGCCGGCAGCGCGAGGATGTAGACCTCGGGGTGGCCGAAGAACCAGAAGATGTGCTGGAACAGCACCGGGTCGCCGCCGCCTGCGGCGTTGAAGAACGAGGTCCCGAAGTGCCGGTCGGTCAAGAGCATGGTGACCGCGCCGGCGAGCACCGGCATCGCCATGATCAAAAGCAGCGCGGTGATCATCCACGTCCAGCAGAACAGCGGCATCTTCATCAGCGGCATGTCCGGCGAGCGCAGGTTGAGGATCGTGGTGATGATGTTGATCGACCCCATGATCGACGAGACGCCCATCAGGTGGATCGCGAAGATCGCCATGTCCATGCCGAGGCCCTGCTGCGTCGACAGCGGCGCGTAGAGCGTCCAGCCCGCGGCGGTCGCCCCGCCGGGGACGAAGAACGACAGCAGCAGCAGCAGGCCGGCCGGCGGCAGGAGCCAGAAGCTCCAGTTGTTGAGCCGGGCGAAGGCCATGTCGGGCGCCCCGATCATGATCGGGATCTGCCAGTTTGCGAAGCCGGTGAACGCCGGCATCAGCGCTCCGAAGATCATCACGAGCCCGTGCAGGGTGATCAGCTGGTTGTAGAGGCTCGGGTGGACGACCTGCAGGCCGGGCACGAACAGCTCGGCGCGGATCAGCAGAGCCATGATCCCGCCGAGGATGAAGTTCGTGAACGCGAACCACAGGTACATCGTGCCGATGTCCTTGTGGTTGGTCGTCGTGATGTAGTGCGCCATGAAGCCGAGCGCGCCCGGCGAGCGGCCGTTGTGGTGCGGCGCGTGCGCCTCGTGCGGGAGCGTCGTTTCCATGGTCAGCCCTGTCTAGCCATTGTAGTCCGCGGCCGGCCGCGGAACTCGTTGATCGTCCGCCACGCCGCAGACAGCCGCTCGCGGCGCAGCCTCCGGCCGCTCATCGAGCACCAGGCGAAGTGGGCGCCGAGCGCGAGGAACGGGAAGAAGTGCATGCCGATGTAGCCCAGCGCCGTCGCGACGTCCGCCGCCCCGAACTGGCGGATGAGCGGCATGAAGATCAGCGCGTAGGCGCCCAGCGTCAGCAGGCAGCCGAGACAGAGCATGTTCGCGAGCGGCGCGAGGCCGGCGCGCGCCACCCGGCTGAGGTAGTAGGCCGAGCAGCCCGCGAGCCAGCCGGCGAAGGTCACCGCGGCCATCACCGCGCAGGCGGCGAGCGCGACCTGCAGCGCCGTCGGCATCCCCTCGATCGCCGTCACCGCCTCCGTCCCTCTACCTTGCCGCCGCCACGTCGTCGGGGGTGACGAGGTCGCCAGTCGAGTTCCCCCATGAGTGGCGCTCGTAGTGGATTATCGCCGCGATCTCCGCGTCGCCGAGGTGGGCGAACGACGCCATCGTCGTCCCTTCCTTGCCGTTGAGGACGATGTCGATGTGGCCGGCCGCGGGGCCGGTCGTCAGCGGCGAGCCCTTGAGCGCCGGGAACGTCGGCGGCAGGCCCTCGCCGTTGGCCTGGTGGCATGCGACGCAGTGCGTCGTGTAGAGGCCCTCGCCGTAATCCATCACCGCGGCGTCCTCCCACTCGGCGGGCCCGGCTGACGCCTGGGCCACCGGCGCCGCGGCCTTGACGTCGCCGACGCCGACGGGCCCGTCGGCCGCGACAGCGCCGCCGCCCCGGCTCTCGACCCAGGCGAGGTAGTCGGCCTCGCTGACCGCCTCGACGACGATCGGCATGAAGGCGTGGTTCTTGCCGCACAGCTCGGTGCACTGGCCGCGGTAGGTCCCCGGCTCGTCGGCCTTGAACCAGGCCTCGCGGACGATGCCGGGTATCGCGTCCTGCTTGACGCCGAGTTGCGGTATCCACCAGGCGTGGATGACGTCGGCGGCGGTCAAAAGCAGCCTGACCTTCTGTCCGACCGGGACGACCATCGGGTTGTCGACCTCGAGCAGGTAGGTGTCGGGGCTGCGCTCGACGTCGCCGGGCGTGCCGGACTCGCCGAACATCAGCGGGCCGATCTGCTCGACCGGCGTCGTCATCGTGCTGTAGAAGAAGACGTTGTCGTCGAGGTAGTCGTAGCTCCACTTCCACTGGTAGCCGACCACCTTGACCGTCAGGTCCGGGTTCGATGCGTCCTTGGCCTGCAGTATGACCCTGGTGGCGGGCAGGGCCATCAGGAAGATGATGATGAACGGGACGATGGTCCAGGTCAGCTCGACGGCGGTGTGCTCGTGGAAGGTCGCCGCCTTGTAGCCGCGGTCCTTGCGGTGGTGGATGATCGAGTAGATCATCACCGCGAACACCCCGAGGCCGATCAGCGTGATGATCACGAGGATGACCACGTGGAGGTCGTACTGCTCGCGGGCGACCTCGCTCGCGGGCTCCTGGAAGTTGAGCTTGTACTCGGCGGCCGCAGTGGCGAACATGCCCGCCGCGGCAGTGCAAAAGGCCGCTAGTCGGGACGAATGGCGCTTCCAGCCGGCGCCCCCTGGCGTTCGTTGCGGCATGAAAAGCGAATTATATTCCGTGAGGGCGGTTGTGATAAGTTATCCCGCGTGATTCCTGCCTCAGGGGAGCTCAACGAGCAGCAGCAAAAGGCCGTCGACCACGACGGCTCGGTGCT
>CAZDYI010000075.1:0-7215 GCA_964509765.1 uncultured Gammaproteobacteria bacterium | reverse complement strand
ACATGGGCGGTTAGGGGCGGGGGCTAAAAGGTGGCGGGCCCGCGACCCGCACTGCCCGAATTGCGGTTATGGCTGCTTTCTCTCGAACCTGACCAGGTTCCCGCTCGGACATGCGGACGGGCCCACCGTGATTTCCGGCGGGAGGGGCAATGTTACCAGACGCAACTCCTGCCTCAGCTCTTGTCGCCCAAAAAGATGCGTGTGATCGGGCCTGCGCGACGGCGCACATCTCAAGATGATGGGGAATCCGGTGCCACGCATGGCGTATTTCCCTCAAATTCGAGCAGGCTCTGCGGGCTGATGCGCCTGTTTACCTGTGTTTCCAGGTATTGCCGGCGGATATTGCACATCTTCGAAATCCTGAATAACCTGCCCATATCCATTCCAGAGTCGTATTTGTGTTGCCGTTGTCAGGCCCTTGTTGGTCAGAGTGCATGCATGACTCCAGCAACGGCTTGCTGCTGTCAGGTTTGGACTTGCTTGCATACTGTTGCGTGGGATATGCTGTTGTAGCATATCCCTGCTTATTTGGATTTCGGCTGGCTGGCTATCCACCAGATAAACGCTCCGAGTAGCCCGAATTTCCAAAGGATTTCCAGTAGGATCTCCATTACTTTGCCTCTTTGTCCTGCTCGTCAAGCAGGGGCAGGGGGATGTCCTTCTGGGCTAGGTCCTTGTTCTGTTTCGGGTCCGCCGCGTATTGCATGTCTTCGGGCATGTCCACCACTATAGCATGAACATGAATTTTGGAATCCTGAAATCGTATCTGATTGTTAATGCTGACAAAATAATTTTTCTTGCCATCGATGACAGGACGACCATCGCCTCATTCTCGGAGTTATTGGCAGATTATTCAGCGTAATGAGCCTCTAAGTTGCGAGAAATGGCAATAAGTCTGAGTCACAGCCCTAGCCGCACCACCACCGGGGCGTGATCGGACGGCTCGCTCCACGAGCGCGGGCCCTTGTCGACCCTCGCCGACAGGCACTTCGCGCCGCTCACCAGGAAGTGGTCGATCCTAAGGCCGCGGTCGGCGCGAAAGTTCCCCGCGCGGTAGTCCCACCAGGTGTGGGCGTGCGCGCCGTCGCCCGCGGCGACGTGCGCGTCCTCGTAGCCCGCGTCCAGCAGCGACTCGAACGCCGCGCGCTCGTCGTCCGAGACAAGGATGGTTCCCCGCCCCCACTTGTCGATGTCGTACACGTCGTCGTCGCTCGGCGCGACGTTGTAGTCGCCGCCGACCGCCACCGGGGCGCCGTCCTCCTTCTTCTCCCGCATCCACACGCGCAGCGCTGCAAAAAACCCCATCTTGTAGCCGAACTTCTCGTGGCCGGGATGCCTGCCGTTGGGGACGTACACGCTCGCCACCCGGACGCCCCCGACGACCGCCGAGATCAGCCGCGCCTCGCCCTCGTCCCCGTCCGGCAGCCCGCGCTCTACGCCGGACAGGCCGAGCCTGCTCGCGACCGCCACGCCGTTGTACGTCTTCTGGCCGTGCACCGCGACCTCGTAGCCGCACATGTCGAACACCCCCGTGGGGAAGTCCGCGTCCTGGACCTTGGTCTCCTGCAGGCACAGCACGTCGGGCCCGCCGTTGCCGAGCCAGTCCTCGATGTGCGCGGTGCGCTTGCGGACCGAGTTGACGTTCCAGGTCGCGACGGTGAGCTCGCGGGCGCTCACGCCAGGCCGTACCGCCTCAGCAGCGCCGCCGGGTCCGGGTCGCGGCCGCGCAGGGCGCGGAAGTTGTCCCCGGCGTCGCGGGTCCCGCCGCGCTCGAGCACCTCGGAGCAAAAGCGCCGGCCGAGCTCCCCGTCGTCGGCGCCAGGATCCTCGAACATCTCGTAGGCGTCCGCGGCGAGCACCTCGGCCCACAGGTAGCCGTAGTAGCCGGTCGCGTAGCCGCCGGCGAAGATGTGGCCGAACGAGCACGGGAACCTGTCCTGACTGAGGTGCGGGACCACCGTGACCGAGTCGCGGACCTCCTCCCACAGCTTGAGCGGGTCCGCCCCGCGCTCGCTGTGGAGCCGCAGGTCGTACGTCGCGAACGAGGCCTGCCGGCAGAGGAACAGGCCGGGCAGGAACTTGCGCTGGGCGACGAGCCTCCCGTAGAGCTCGTCCGGGATCGGCTCGCCGGTCTCGGCGTGCGCGCTCATCCCGCGCGCGACCTCGCGCCGCCAGGCGAAGTTCTCCATGAACTGGCTCGGCAGCTCGACCGCGTCCCACTCGACGCCGTTCATCCCCGAGGCACAGAAGTCGTCGACCCTGCCGAGCAGGTGGTGGAAGGCGTGGCCGGCCTCGTGGAACAAGGTGACGACCTCCTGCCAGCCGAGCCGCGGGTCGCCCCCTCCCTTGCCGGCGGTGAAGTTGCAGTTCATCAGCGCGGTCGGCAGCTGGGCCCTCTCGCCGAAGCGGCACCGCGCGAGCGCGCCGTGCGCCCACGCCCCGCCGCGCTTCTCCTTGCGCGCGTACAGGTCGAGGCACAGCGTCCCGACCCGCTCGCCCGACCCGCCGGCGACCTCCAGGCACGAGACGCCCGAGGCCCACGGCGCGACCTCGGACGACTCCCTCGTGCTTACCCCGAACAGCCGCCCGACGCAGCCGAACATCCCCTCCATCACCTTGTTCGCGCCGAAGTACGGGCGGACCTCCGCGTCCGAGATCCCGAGCGTATCCTCGCGGTAGCGCTCCACGGCGAACGACATGTCCCACGGCTCGAGCCTGTCGATGCCGAGGCGCCCGGCGGCGAACGACGAGAGCTCCCTGAGCTCCCTTTCCGCCGCGCCGCGGGCGCTGCCGGCGATGCGCGAGAGGAACGAGGCGACCTCGCCGGGCTCCTTCGCCATGCGCCGCGACAGGATCATCGTCGCCGGGTCCGGGTAGCCTAGCGCGTCCGCCTGCTCGAAGCGCAGGTCGCGGATCTCGGAAACGAGCGGCATGTTGTCGAGCGCCCTGTCGCCGAGGTCGCTCGCCCGGGCGTTGCGCGCCTCGCACATCCGCTCGCGCAGGCCGCGGTCGGCGCCGTGCGCCATGTAGGCCGCGTACGAAGGGTCGAGCAGCGTGAACCGCCAGCCGCCGCCGTCCTTGGCCGCCTCCCTCATGTCCTCCGGCATCGCCGCGAGCGTCCCCTCGTCGGTGACCGTCTCGCCCCAGGAGGACGTCGCCTTGCGGACGTGCTCCTCGAACTCCGAGCCGAGCTGCGAGAGCCGCTGCTCGTTCTCGGCGAACCTCTTGCGCGCGTCGCCGCCGAGGCCCACGCCCGACAGCTCGAAGCCCGCGATCGTGTCGTCGAGGATCCGCCGCCTGGACTCCGCGACGCCGGCGTCGCGGAGCGCGAGCATCCGCTCGTAGAGCCCGCGGTCCTGCATGATCTCGGTCGAGGCGCCGACGAGCTCGGCGAGGCACTTGCGGTTCGCCTCGTCCCACTCGGGCGACGCGGCCACCGCGTGCATGTGCGCGACCAGGCCGTACTCGCGCTCCATCCGCTCGAAGGCCTCGTCGAGCGCCCCGGCGACGCCGTCCCAGTCGGCGGGGCCGGACTGCGCGGATATCCCGGCCGCGGCCTCCCTGGCTCCTGCCGCCGCGGCCGTCACCGCCCGGACCGCGGCCGAAGGCCCGCATGCCGCGTACGGCGGCGGGCCGCCGAACGGGACCAGCCCCGGGCCTTGCTCCTTCACTCCCATGGCCGGGAATTATCCCACCTGCCCGCAAATCCGGGTTTTCTGTTTTTTCCCGCTGCGTGCTATAATTGCAGGTTCCACCGCGTGCTGTTGGCGGCGCGCGGACTCACAGGGGAAAAGCAACCTTGATGGTACGAATAGCCGGGCAGGTCATCTCGCCGAACAAGCACGCGCGGATCGCGCTCCAGCGCGTCAAGGGCATAGGCCTGCCGACCGCCGAGCGGATCTGCCGCCAGGCGAAGGTGCCCGGCGACAAGCCGATCAAGGACCTCAGCGAGGAGCAGGTAGAGCTGCTGCGCAAGATAGTCCAGGCCGAGAAGGTCGAGGGCGACTACGTCCGCGAGGTGGCGATGAACGTCAAGCGCCTCAAGGACATCGGCAGCTACCGCGGCAGCCGCCACCGCAAGCGCCTGCCGTGCCGCGGCCAGCGCACCCGCACCAACGCCCGCACCCTGCGGCTGACCCGCCGCTCCAAGGTCGTCAAGAAGCGCTGAGATGGGCTACCGGGACAAGGCAGCCCGCCGCAAGCGGCGCCAGGCGCGGACCGTGACCGACGCGGTCGTGCACATCAAGGCGAGCTACAACAACACGCTGTTCACCATCACCGACGAGTCCGGCGACGTCCTGCTCTGGAGCTCCGGCGGCCGCAGCGGCTTCAAGGGCAGCAAGAAGAAGTCGCCGTTCGCCGCGACCACCGCCGGCGAGGAGATCGGCAAGCGCGCGCTCGACATGGGGATCGTCAACGTCAGCATCAGGATCAGCGGGCCCGGCCAGGGCCGCGACCACGCGATCCGCGCGCTCAACGCCTCCGGGCTGAACATAACCTCGATCGCCGACGTCACCCCGATCCCGCACAACGGCTGCCGCCTGCCGAAGCGGCGGCGCAACTGAGATGGCGCGCTACCTGGGCCCCAAGCTCCGCCTGTCGCGCCGGGAGGGCGACGACCTCGGCCACAAGAGCGGCATCCGCCCGCTCGAGCAGAAGTGCAACATCAAGAACAAGCCGGGCAACCCGCCGAAGAACCTGCGGATGCGCCACTCGGACTACCTCAGCCACCTGCGGGCCAAGCAGAAGATGCGCCGCTACTACAACGTCCTCGAGCGGCAGTTCCGCAACTACTACCGCAAGGCGGCGCGCTCGAAGGGCGACACCGGCACGAACCTCGTCGAGATGCTCGAGCGGCGCCTCGACAACGTCGTCTGCCGGATGGGCTTCGCGCGCACCCGCGCCGAGGCGCGGCAGATGGTCTCGCACAAGCAGGTCCTGATCGACGGCCGGGTCGCGAGCATCCCGTCGATGCAGGTCGGCGACGGCAAGTGGGTCTCGGTCCGGCAGCGGGCCCGCGAGCACCTGCGGGTCAAGGACGCCGTCACCCTCTACGAGCGCAACGGCAGCGAGCTGCCCTGGCTCGAGGTCGACCCCGCGAGCATGAAGGGCCGGATCATCGGCCCGCCCGACCGCTCAGCGCTCGGGATCTTCTTCGACGAGGGCATGGTCATCGAGTACTACTCGAAGTAGCCGCCCCCGCACAGCACACAGACAACGGCCGCAAGGCAGCGCAGCGACAACATCCATGAGCACGACGTCACTTTCCATCCGCCCGCAGATCGAGGAGATCCGCGACTACTCGCCGTTCCACCAGCGCATCACGATCGGCCCGTTCGAGCGCGGCTACGGCCACACCCTCGGCAACGCCCTGCGCCGGGTGCTCCTTTCCGGGGTGCCGGGCTTCGCGCCGACCGAGGTCAAGATCGAGGGCGTCGAGCACCAGTACTCGACGATCACCGGCGTCTCCGAGGACGTCATCGAGATCCTCCTCAACCTCAAGGGCGTCGCCTTCCGCGTCGAGGGCGGCGACCGCGCCGACGTCAGCATTGACAAGAAGGGCCCCGGCGCCGTCACCGCGGCCGACATCAAGCTGCCCGGCCAGGTCACGGTCATCAACCCCGACCACCACATCGCCACGCTGTCGTCGGGCTCGGCGCTCAAGATGAAGGTCGTCGTCGAGGGCGGCCGCGGCTATCGGCCGGCGAGCACGCTCAGCGCCCAGGGCGACAAGGCCTTCGGCACGATCCTGCTCGACGCCTCGTTCTCGCCGGTGCGAAACGTCGCAGTCGAGGTCGAGGGCGCCAGGGTCGAGAGCCGCACCGACCTCGACCGGGTGGTCATCGACCTCAAGACCAACGGCATCCACAACCCCGAGGACATGATCCGCTTCGCCGGCCGCCTGCTCGTCGACCAGCTGTCGGTGTTCGCCGACTTCGACCGCGAGTCGTCCGGCATCGACCAGATCGGCACCCGCGTCCAGGAGGAGGCGAGCTCGCGCTTCTACGAGACCATCGACGTGCTCGGCCTGTCGGTCCGGCTCGCCAACAACCTCAAGCAGGAGAACATCTACTTCATCGGCGACCTGGTCGTCAAGAGCGAGAAGGAGCTCCTCAAGACCCCGCGGCTCGGCAAGAAGTCGGTCGACGAGGTCAAGATCGCGCTCGCCGAGATGGACCTGACCCTCGACATGAACATCGGCCGCTTCGACGCCGACCGCAGCGCGCTGTAGAGGACCTGACGCCATGCGCCACCGGCACGGCCCCCGCAAGCTCAACTCGACGAGCGCGCACCGCAAGGCGACCATGCAGGCGCTTTGCAACGCGCTCATCGAGCACGAGGCGATCAACACGACCCTGCCCAAGGCCAAGGAGCTGCGCCGCACGCTCGAGCCGCTGGTGACGCTCGCCCGCGACCCTTCGCTCGCCAACAAGCGCCTGGCGTTCTCGCGCCTGCGCGACCGCGGCAGCGTCGCAAAGCTGTTCGACGACATCGCGCCGCGCTTCGAGGGCCGCCCCGGCGGCTACCTGCGGGTGCTCAAGAACGGCTTCCGCAACGGCGACGCCGCGCCGATGGCCTTCGTCGAGTTCGTCGTCCGCGACCGCAAACTCGAGGTCGAAGAAGACGAGGTCATCGACGACGACGGGGAGGAGGTTGCCGACGAGGCCCCTGGGGAGCAGGCCGAGCCCGAGGCCCAGGCCGAGCCCGCCGAGGAGGCTGTGGAAGAGCCGGCGGAAGCTCCCGCCGAGGAGCCTTCAGGGGACCAGCCCGAAGGCGAACAGCCAGAAGAGGCGGAAGAAAAGAAGGGCGAATAGCCCCCTGCGGTCCCGCCCCAGATCGGGCGGGTCCGACACCGAGCTGAAATCAGGCGGCCCTGGCCTCGCCGGGGTCCGAGGATGACTGCAGGCGCAGCTTCGCCGCGCCCAGGGCGAGCCACCGCTCCTTGCCGTCCTCTTCGAACCGGACCCTGACTTTCGCATTGTCTCCCTTGCCGGACAGGCCTATGACCTCGCCCTTGCCGAACCTCTCGCTGACGACGCCCTGGCCGACCCGGAAGCCGTGGCCGAGGCCGCCCTGTCCCGCCCGGTCCCGGAACCTCCTGGCCCGGTCGAGGTCCATCAGCTCCGCGGCCGCAGATTTCCGGGGCCGCGCCCACTCCTCCCTGCCGCCGCGGTCCTCGAACTCGACCAGCCCCTCGTCGACCACGCCGTCCAG
>CAZDYI010000074.1:0-2119 GCA_964509765.1 uncultured Gammaproteobacteria bacterium | reverse complement strand
GTCTCGTTGCAGGCGTAGCCGAACATCATCCCCTGGTCGCCCGCGCCCTTTACCTTGTCGGCGCCGACCCCGTCGGAGATCTCGCCGGACTGCTCGGTGATCCCGTTGACGAACCTGCAGTTGGCCGGGTCGAAGCCGTAGCCGGGGTCGGTGTAGCCGATCTCCCGGGCCACCTCCAGGGCGACCTTTTCGTAGTCCGGGGACTTGCCCTCGGCCACCTTCATCTCGCCCGCTACGACCAGCAGGTCGCCCTTGACCAGGGTCTCGCAGGCGCTGCGCACCCGGCCGGCGTCCTTGCCCGCGAGGCGGAGGGCCTCGTCGAGGATCGCGTCCGAGACCTGGTCGGCGAGCTTGTCGGGATGCCCCGCCGAGACGGACTCGGAGGTGAACAGCCTGGTGGTCATCTCGCCGGCATTTCGGAAGCCAAGAGGCGGATTTTATCCAACGGGATTCAGCCCGTCAGCCTCTGCGACTCATAGAGGTTCCGGTACAGCCCGGACCGCTCCATGAGCTCGGCGTGGGTCCCCTCGGCGACTATCCTGCCGCCTTCCATGACGAGCACCCGGTCGGCGATGTCGACCGTCGCGAAGCGGTGGGCGATGATGATCGCGGTCCGCTTGTCGAGAAGCTCGCGCAGCGACTCCTTGATCGCGTCCTCGGTGCGGGAGTCCAGCGAGCTGGTCGCCTCGTCGAGCACGAGCACCGGCGCGTCGCGGTAGAAGGCGCGGGCGATCGAGATGCGCTGGCGCTCGCCGCCGGACAGCCGCAGCCCGCGCTCGCCGAGCAGGGTGTCCACGCCCTTGTCCATCGAGGCGACCAGCGCGTCGGCCTGGGCGGACCTGATCGCGCGCTCGAGGCGCTTGCGGTCGATCTCGTCGCCGACCGCGGGGTAGGCGACGTTCTCTGCGACGGTCGTGTCGAACAGCACGACCTCCTGCGAGACGAAGGCCACGTTCTTGCGCAGCGCCGGCAGCGACCACTCGCGCAGGTCCACGCCGTCGAGCGCCACCCGCCCCGCGTCGGGCCGGTAGAACGCGAGCAGCAGGCTCGTCAGGGTGGTCTTGCCGCCGCCCGAGGGGCCGACGAGGGCCACAGTCTCTCCGGCCTTCACCGACAGGTCCAGGCCGTCGATCACCAGGTCGCGGCCGTCCTCGTGCGGGTAGGTGAAGCCCACACCCTCGAAGGCGATCTCGCCGCGCGCCCTTTTCGGCGCGTGCTCGCCGCCGAGGTCCTCGGGCTCGGCGTCGATGAGGTCGAAGACCTTCGCCGAGGCCGCCATCGACTGGCGGACGAGCGCCGCGAGGCGGGCGAGGTTGCGGATCGGCAGCGGGACGAGCGCCATCGCGAATATGAACGAGGTCGCCTCGCCCTTGGTCATGCGGCCCGCCACGAGGTCGCCGGCGAGCAGCGAGAACACCAGCGCGACGGCCATCGCTACGAACAGCTGCGACAGCGGCATGTTCAGAGCGATCGCGACCCCCTGGCGCAGGCCCATGCCGCGCACCCGGGCGAGGTGGCCCTCGAGCTTCTCGTACTCGCGCTCCTGGCCGCCGAAGGACTTGACGACGGTCTGGCCCTGGATCGTGTCGCCGAGCGAGCCCGTCAGGTCGCTCAGCGCGGTCGCCTGCAGGCCTGCGTACTTGCGCACCCTCTTCGTTATCGCCGAGATGACCATCAGGGTGAACGGCATCGCGACGAGCACGACGAGCGTGTAGCGCCAGTTGAAGTAGAACATCGTCCCGAGGTAGCCCGCGAGGCGGGCGAGCTCCTGGAACAGCGACACGACGAAGTTGGTGGTCGACTGGATCATCAGGTCGACGAACTGCATCACCCGCGAGATCAGCACCCCGGACGACTCCCGGTCGTGGTAGCCCTTGGGCAGCGAGACGAGCTTGCGCAGCAGGTCGCGGCGGATGTCGCGGCTGATCGTGTGGTGGAGCCACTCGCTCCAGTAGCCGCGGACGAAGCCGAGGACGCCGCGCGCGACGAACACCAGCACGAGCAGCGCCGGCATGACCCAGGGCAGGTCCTCCTTGCGCACCCAGAAGTCGGGCTGGTCCGCGTCGAGCAGCATGTACATCAGCCACGGGACCGCGGTCTCGCAGGCGCCGAACAGGAT